>QMQL01000001.1 GCA_003650505.1 Candidatus Acetothermia bacterium
GGACACGGTCCGTCCGCCATTCCTTGGTCAGCTCGACCGCAGCACGCTTAAGCTGGCCGTCGTACTTCTTAAGCTTCCCCTCGAACTTGTCGAGGAGGGAGAGGCAGTCGGCCGTCGCCCCGGCGAACCCGACGAGGACCCTATCGTCGCACACCCGATAGATCTTCCGCGTGCTGGGCTTTATCACGGTCGTATCGAGGGTCGCCTGGCCGTCGCTGGCGACTACCGCTTGGCGGGCCTCGTTCGAGTGGATCGCAAGGATCGTCGTGGCTCTTATCTTCATCACAAGGGACCCATTCTAGTCGGTCTCGCAGGCCTCCTCAATCGGACGGTTCATTCTTACCCCCGATCTCAATCTTGATCCGCCGGACCGTCTCCCTCCCGACAAGGCCGTTCAATCGGTCTATTATCCGCTCCGACCTCAGCCGGAGCTCGGATCCGGCGGAAGGGGACTCGACCCTAACGTGCAGGATCCCGTCCTTCACGTAAAGCGCCTCGGAGGAGGAGGCGAGCCTCTCTCCGGTCGCTTCCGACCAGAGGAGGACGGGGGCCTGCCGGTGGAAGTCCTGGAGGAGGTTCAGCCGGCGGAAGACCTCTTCTATTTCTTTCTTATTCATAATCAAACAGTAGTTGTAGGGGCTCCCATTTTGGTGGATAAGCCCGCATCCTTCGACGCAGATTGCCGAATCCCGGGGTCGCTTCCTGTTGAGAGCCTGGGGAAAGAGATCCCGATTCTGTGGAGATCTTTTGGGGATAAGTTTTCAACAGCAGTTTTCCACATGAACACCGGTCCGTTCAACACCTTTTCCCCAAGGTTTTCTACCGGAGGCCCGGTATCGCGTACCGGGCTGCAAGGGCTTCCTTTATCTCGTTTATCTCGGCACGGACGAGGGGGGTCTCTTCGAGAAGGGTCTTCACCTTCATGTAGGAGTGCATGATCGTCGTGTGGTCCCGGTTGCCGAACTCCCGTCCTATCGCGGGGAAGGAGTTGTCGGTCATCTCGCGGGAGAGGAAGATCGCGATGTGGCGGGCCTGCGAGATCTCCTTCTTCCTGCTCGTCCCCTCGAGATCGCGGCGCTTCAGGTGATAGCGGAGGGCGACCTCCTCCTTTATGTGCTCGATCGTCAGGCGGGGGCGTTGGCCTTCCTTGGGGAGCATCTCCTCCAGTCTGGTCGGGGTGAGGTGCACCCCCTCCAGTTCGGCATAGGCGATCGCCTTGTTCAACGCCCCTTCGAGGGCGCGGACGTTGGAGGAGATACGGCTTGCGATCAACGCGAGGACGTCGTCGTTCACCTCCACACCCCGGTTGATCGCCTTCTTCCGGAGGATGGCGATCCGCGTTTCGAAGTCGGGGGGCTTGATATCGGCGACGAGCCCCCAACGGAACCGGGATACGAGCCTCTCTTGCACGCCGGATAGATCTTCCGGCTGTCTGTCGCTCGACAGGACGATCTGCTTCTGCCGGCCGTAGAGCTCGTTGAAGGTGTGGAAGAGCTCCTCCTGCGTAGCCTCCTTCCCCTCGAGGAAGTGGACGTCGTCGATCAGAAGGAGGTCGATCTTCCGGTACTTGGCGCGGAAGGCCGCCGTCGTGCTCGTCCGGATGGCGTTAATCAGCTCGATCGCGAACCTCTCGGACGTCGTGTAGACGATCGCCTTCTCCCCCCCCTCCTCGGCGACCCGATTCCCTATCGCCTGCAGGAGGTGCGTCTTTCCGAGGCCGACGTCTCCATAGATGAACAGCGGGTTGTACGCCTTTCCCAATGTATCGACGACCGCCATCGATGCGGCGTAGGCGAGTTGGTTGTTCTTCCCGCTGACGAACGATTCGAACGTGTAGTCCGGGTTAAGGGGGAGTGTATCCCGGGGTTGGGACGCCATCTCCTCCCGGCCGAGCTGGGGAGGGGTCGGCTTCCTCCCGTCATCGACGACGCGGACATCAAGAGAGAGCGGACGATCGAACTCTCTCGCGGCGATCCGTTCGATCGTCTCACGGTACCTCCGCTCGATCCCCCCTTTGGTGAACGGATCGGGGACCCCGATCGCCAACACCTCGCCGGTGAACGAGAGCGGCTCCACGTCGGCCAACCATATCTGAAAGCTCGCATGGGGAACCTCGTCCCTCAGGGCGGATACGATAGTATTCCAGATGTTAACGGGATTTGCGTCCATCACTGTCCTCATCGAGATTCGCCTCAAAGGGTAGCTGAGGCATCGTCCGGCGGTCAAGCCGACGGACCGCTAGGCCCCCAGTGACCGCCGGTGCGAAAGCCTCGTTGAGTACGCCCCTCGCCCCTCTCCCGGACAAGGGGCACCGCCCGAGGACGGACTCAGATCCGGGGAGGTCCTCCTCTCCGCCGCATCGAGCCGGGGGGTTGAACGGTCCCGTCCCGTGCGGTTGGATCTGTGGAAAAGCCGGCCTGTGCGGTGACAGGACGGACGATACGATGTGGAAAACCCTGTGGATAGGCTGTGGAAAACGAACGATGCAGATCGCGGCTCGCAAAGAGGCGTATCCGGGTTCGCACGGCCCCGACTTATCCACAAGGAAGGGGCCTAATCGAGCGATTTTGGTCCGGTTATCCACAAGGTTTTCCACAGGCCTGAAGACGCGATTTAGCTCTGAAGTCGCGTTCTTAAGCGGTTTACCTCTTATGCAATCGCTCTTCGATCCGGGAATGGCGTGGGGTGTCCGATCTATCGGGGAAGGAGGATGGTGCCGAGGCCCAGATTCGAACTGGGGACACCGGCCTTTTCAGGGCCGTGCTCTACCGGCTGAGCTACCTCGGCTCTGTGGCGGGGACGACCGGATTTGAACCGGCGATCTCTGGAGTGACAATCCAGCGTCCTAGACCAGACTAGACCACGCCCCCGAGATTCACGGAACCCACTGGGCGAGACAGGACTCGAACCTGTGACCTTCCGGATGTAAGCCGGATGCTCTCCCAGCTGAGCTACTCGCCCATTATAGGCCCGCAAAAGGAACCCTTCAACCGGGCTTTTGCGTCCCCAAGGGGATTTGAACCCCTGCCGCCGGGATGAAAACCCGGTATCCTAGGCCGCTAGATGATGGGGACGAACAAAGCCGATTATACGACCCGATTGGAGCGGCTTTCAATCGGTCTGGGTCGTGCTGGATTCGAACCAGCGACTCCCTGATTAAAAGTCAGGTGCTCTGCCACTGAGCTAACGACCCTTCTTTTGGGTCGTGCAGGACTTGAACCTGCAACCAACGGATTAAGAGTCCGCTGCTCTACCATTGAGCTAACGACCCGATCTGGGGGTCATGTTACGAGCGGTTTTTTCCGCTGTCAAGGGTTGTTCCGCCGGTTTGCGATCCGCTAGGATCGTTTTATGGAGCGATTGGGTTTCGTTCCCCGGACGGAGGGGCCGCTCGCCGAGCGGATCCGGCCGACGGAGCTCGATGAGGTGGTGGGACAGGAGGGGCTCCTCGGTCCGCGCGGGGCGTTGCGGGCTTTGATCGAGCGGGGGATCGAGGTTCCACTCCTGTTCTGGGGGCCACCAGGAACGGGGAAGACGACCATCGGCCGGATCATCGCCGGGATGACCGAGGCCCGGTTCGTACATCTCTCGGCCGCCCTGACCGGGGTCAAGGAGGTGAGGAGGGCACTGGAGGCCTCCCGGCTCAGGTACACCCGGCTGGGGAAGCGCGACCTCCTCTTCCTCGATGAGATACACCGGTTCAACCGGGCCCAGCAGGACGTCCTCCTCCCGTTCCTGGAGGAGGGGAGCATCCTGTTCATCGGCGCGACTACCGAGAACCCCTCGTTCGCCCTCAACGCGGCGCTCATCTCCCGTTGCCAGATCTTCCCGTTCGACTCGTTGGATGAGCGCTCCATTGAGGGGGTGATAAAGCGGGCGCTCGTGGATCCCCGTGGGCTTGCCGGCCGGTTCGAGCTGACGGAGGATGCGCGCGATGCGATCGTCTCACTCTCCGATGGGGACGCCCGCCGGGCGCTGACGATCCTCGAGCTAGCAAGCGCGATCGCATCTGGGAGGCTGATCGATGGATCCCTGATCAAGGCGGCGGTTCAGAGGAAGGGGCTCCGGTACGATCGGGCCGGGGATGAGCACTACAACCTGATATCAGCGTTCCACAAGTCGATCCGCAACTCCGATCCGGACGCGGCCCTCTACTGGCTCGCCAGGATGATCGAGGGGGGAGAGGATCCCCGTTACATCGCGCGAAGGCTGATCAGGATCGCATCGGAGGACGTCGGCCTCGCCGATCCGAGGGGGCTCGAGCAGGCGATCGCCGCTTGGCGCGCTGTCGAAGCGATCGGGATGCCGGAGGGGGATCTCGCCCTCGCCCAGGCCGCCGTCTACCTCGCCACCGCGCCGAAGAGCAACGCCATCTACACCGGGATGGATCAGGCGGTGCGTGACGTACGTGAGGACCCGGCGGCCGAGGTCCCGCTTCACCTGCGGAACGCCCCGACCGGCCTTATGAAGAAGATCGACTACGGGAAAGGGTATAAGTACGCGCACGACTTTCCCGAGGGGATAGCGCCGATGGAGTGCCTCCCCCCATCGTTATCGAGCCGGCGCTATTTCCGGCCGACCGGCCGCGGATACGAGCGGGATATCGCCGCCCGCTTGGATAAGTGGAGGAAGATCATCGCTGAGCGAGAAGGAGATGAGGGCCCGGCCTAGCCGGAGGACCTATCCCTTCTTCCTCTCCATCCGATCGAGGTACTGGAGGATTGCCTCCACGATCAGGTAGTTCACCGACCGATCCTTCTTCGCTGCGAGCTTCCCCAACCGCTCGATCGGCCGTCGCTTCGCCTTCTCCTTCGGGATGTAGATCGATAGAGCGGTTACTCTTGGCACGAGGGCACCTCCCTGTTGTCGACTTGAAGCATCCCCACCGGCCAGCTAATCCTTCTGTTGGTGCAGGTGGCGCTTGATGTCGAGCTTTACGCTCTTCTCGAACGGCTTGTCGACGAGGGTTATCGCCTCCTTGTACTTGATCCGCTTGAAGACGGCGAGGTTCTCGCTCTTCTCCTTGATCGCTGTCCAGATGTGATCGAGGGCCTCCTCCTCGGTCTTGATTCCGATCTTCTTCAGGACTTCCCAATTCGGATAGACTTGGGCGGAGACCGCCGGCGCTCCCTGGCGCTCCCCCTCGTAGACCATGATCTCCTCGATCGCCGGGATCGTCGATAGCTCCCACTCGATCTCCTCCGGATAGACGTTCTTCCCCGTCTCCAGGACGATCACGTTCTTCGCCCGGCCGGAGAGGAGGAGCCGGCCGTCCCGGTACGTGCCGAGGTCGCCGGTGTGGAACCATCCCTCCTCGTCGATCACCTCGGCGGTCGCCTTCGGGTTCTTGTAGTAGCCGGCCATGATGTTCGGACCGCGGGCGAGTACCTCACCGACACCGTTCTCGTCGGGATGGGCGATCTTGATCTCCACCCCCTCGATCGGTTTCATCCCCGGCTGTTCAGCGAACGCCTCGGAGAGGGTGAGGAGGGGGGATGTCTCGGTCAACCCGTACCCTTCCATGATCCCGAGCCCCATCCGCCTGAATCCGCTCGACGCCTCCGGGCTGAGTGGGGCCCCTCCGGAGGTGAAGAACCGGAACTGGCTTCCGAACAGCTTCCGCTTGGTAAGGTTCCCCATCAGGGTCGGTGAGGCCCGGTAGAGGAAGCGCTTGAGGGCGCTCTTTCCTATCGAGTCCTGGATCCTGCTGTATAAGACGTTGTACAGCTTCGGCACGCCGAGGAGGATCGTCGGCCTGGCCATCTTCATCACCGCGGCCAGGTTCCGGTCGACCGGGGTGTAGGTCGTGGTCCCTCCGGTTATCAGGGGGCTGATCAGGGTCATCGTCAGCCCGTAGATGTGGTTCCAGGGGACGATCGAAAGGAAGTTGTCCTCCGGTGAGAGGTCGACGCATTTGACGGCGGTCAGGGCGTTGGAGGCGATGTTAGCGTGGGTCAGCATCGCCCCTTTCGGGTTTCCCGTCGTCCCCGATGTGTACATCAGGACAGCCATGTCGGACGGCTCGACCTGGACCCGGGGGAGGGGGGATTTCCCGAGGATGATCCGATCGAGGAACAGTGTCTTATCATCGCTGACGCGGTCCATAGAGATGATGAAGACGTCCTTCAGCTCCCCCTCCCTCAATCCGAGGAGGTCGTCGACCTTCCCGCCCGAGACGATCGCCCCCTTCACGCCGGCCTCGGTCAGGATCCGGCCGATCTCCCCGGGCTGCAGCTCGGGATCGAGGGGGACGACGACCGCCCCGCAGTGGAGGATGGCGAAGAAGCTTGTCGCCCACGCTGCACGCGGCTTGGAGATCAGGGCGACGTGGTCCTTCGGCGAGACGCCGAGATAGGACAGGGCGGAGGCGAGCCGGCCGACCATCTCGCCGAGCCTTGCATATGAGATCTCGTTCAGGACGAGCCTCGTCCCGCGTCCCCGCTTCCGCTCCTTCGGGATCGGCATCCTAAGGGCGATCCGGTCTTTGTGGGTCGCCACTGCCTCCTCGAACAGCTCAGAGATGGTCGGGTACATTCACCTCACCCCCTTGACTGGTCCATCGGGGCATCTCCTACCCCGACAGGTACTTCTCCGCCTCGATCGCTGCGATCGCCCCTTCCCCGGCGGCGATCACCCCTTGTGCGTAGCGGTTGGCGTCGATCCGCGCGTCTCCGGCGGCGAATATCCCGGGGATACTCGTCCGGAGACGTTTGTCGGTAACGATGTATCCGTCGTCGTCGAGGTTCACTGCTCCTTTTAGGAAATCGGTCTGCGGGACGTGTCCGATGTTGACGAACACCCCGTCGATCTCGAGCGTCTCCGTCTCTCCCGTCGCCAGGTTCCGGAGGATGACGCCGGTGACCCGGTCCTCCCCCAGGACCTCCTCGACGATCCGGTTCCAGAGGAAGGAGATCTTCGGGTTCTCCCGCGCTCGCTTCTGGAGGATCGGGGAAGCGCGGAACGCCTTCGGGTCGTCCTCCGGATGCCTTATGACGATCTTGACGCTCTCGGCGAACCGCGTCAAGAAAAGAGCCTCGGTCAGGCCGGAGTCTCCGGCTCCGACTTCGATGATCCGCTTCCCTTGGAAGAAGAAGCCGTCACAGGTTGCGCAGTAGGAGACCCCTCTACCCTTCAGCCTCGCCGCGCCCTTTGCCGGGAGCTCCCTCGGCCGTGAGCCGGGGGCAAGGATGACGGTGCGGGCCGTGTGCAAGCCGTGCGGGGTGACAACGCGGTGGAGGCCTTCTCCCGGCTCGATCCGGATGACCTCGTCCTGGACGATCTCTGCCCCGAACCGCGCGGCCTGTCTCCGGAGCTTCTCCATCAGCTCCGGCGCGGCGACCGCCTCCTCGAAACCGGGCCAGTTCTCGATCAGATCGGTCTCGTTCAGCTGACCTCCCGGGACGGCCTTTTCGATCACGAGGACCGGGAGGAGGGCGCGTCCGGTGTATATGGCGGCGGTCAGCCCGGCCGGGCCGGCGACGATGATGATCACGTCATGGGGCTTTTCTTCGGGCATAGTCCGGATTATATGTGAGGATCAAGATAGGTCAAAAGGCTCGAGAGAGAACGTCCCCTTCGTCTCCTCCACGGCCTTCTCGATCCTCAGTCTTGCCTCCTCGAGGCCCTTCTTCACCGATGCGGCGAGGGAAAGCCCCTCCTCGAACAGGGATATAGCCTCGTCGAGCGGGAGGTCGTCCTTCTCGAGGCGGGTCGTGATCTCCTCGAGCTTCTTCAGATCCTCTTCGATCTTCATTCCTTCTTCACCTCCTCGATCCGGGATGATACCTCGCCCTGTAATAAGCGGGTTGTGATCTTGTCCCCTTTGGCGAGGCGCGAGGCGTTGCGGAGCGGGGTCTTCTCCCCCGCAAGGAACGTGATTGAATAGCCCCGCTGAAGAGGGATTCGGGGATCAGAGAGGCGGAGGACGTCGGTCAGGTGGATCAGTCGATCGGAGCGTCCCTTCCACATCCGGACGGTCGAACCTACGATCCCGGACAGGGCGAGGTCGAGCCGCTGCTCGAGGGTCTCGGCCTTCCGGGATGGGAGTCGGTAGAGGTGGTCCCTCAGGCTCCGCTTCAGGGAGGTCACCCCCGCTTCCAACCGGGAGGAGAGCGAGCGGGCCATCCTGCCGACGCTCCCCTCCAGGGTTTCGATGATCTTCTCCCGATCCGGGGCGACGAGTTCGGCCGCTGCCGAAGGCGTAGGGGCACGGAGGTCGGCGACGAAGTCGGTGATCGAGAAGTCTATCTCGTGGCCGACGGCCGACACAGAAGGGATCGGGCAGTCGAACAGGACCCGCGCTAGGCGCTCGTCGTTGAACGCCATCAGGTCCTCGGCCGATCCACCGCCGCGGCCGATGATCAGGAGGTCGAGGCGGCCTTCTGATTCGGAGAAGCGCTCGGCGGCATCGATCGCCGCGACCAACTCATCGGGGGCCCCCTCCCCTTGGACCGTCGCCGGGAACAGGAAGATCCGGGCGAGCGGCCATCGCCGCGAGAGGACGGAATGGATGTCCCGGATCGCCGCCCCGTCGGGGGAGGTTATCACCCCGATCCGCTCTGGAAAACGGGGAAGAGGCTTCTTGTGAGCTTTATCGAACAGCCCCTCTTCCCGAAGCCGCCGCTTCAACCGCTCGAACGCCGCCTGCAGGGCCCCCTCTCCGATCGGTTGGATCAGAGAGGCGACGAGCTGGTAGCGGCCGCGCGGCTCGTATACGGTCAGCTTCCCGTAGGCGAGGACAACGGTCCCCGGCTCGAGCACGGCCTCGGGGATCCCGGGGATCCTGCTCCGGAACTTGACGACGCTCAGCTCGGCCGATTCGTCCTTCAGGGTGAAGTAGAGGTGGCCGGAGGCGGCCCGCTTCAGCTCGGCGATCTCCCCTTTCACCCAGATCGGGTTGAACGCCCCTTCGAGGAGCTCCCTGCTCTCCCGATTCAGCTCGGATACGGTGTAAACGCGCTCTTCCATCTTCTGCAAGTGTAGCCCCTCGACTGTGGTAGGGGAAATCCATGGCTGAAACCTTGAAATACACGCACCTTCAGGCTATAGTCCCCTTATGTCCGGCGGCGGTGGGAGCCGTTTTCCTGCCACGATGCGTCTGAAGCACAGGAAGGATTTCCAAGCGGTCTATCGGGACGGCGCAGTGTGGAAGGGTCACTGTTTTTCTCTCCACGTCCTTGAGAAGGAGGAAGGGAAGAGGATCGGGATCGTCATCCCGCGGAAGTGGGGGACGGCGGTGGAGAGGAATCGGATGAAGAGGCGTCTCCGGGATGCGTTCCGGAGGAACGCGCATCTCCTTCCGAACGCTGATATCATCATAAAGCCGCAGGTCGAGTGCCGCGACGAGCCGGCCGATCGGATCGGCCGGATGCTCGTCGACGCCGTGACGAAGATCGTGCAAACGGAGGTGGCCGATGAATAAGGAAGCGATCTACCTCACCGAAGAGGGATACGCATTGATGAAGCAGGAGCTTGAGCACGCGCAGAAGATCCTTTACGAAGAGATCCCCGAGAAGCTGAAGGCCTCGAAGCTGAACGGCGGGGATCTGCGCGAGAACAAGGAGTACATGTACCTGCAGAGCCAGCAGCAGTACTACGAACGTGAGGTGAGGAGGTTGACGTCGATCCTCGAGTCGGCGGAGATCCTCCCCGAGGAGGACATCTCCAAGGACGAGATCGGGATCGGATCGAGCTTCATCCTCCAGGATCTGACGATCATGGAGAGCGGGACGTTCACCCTCGTCAGCCGGCCGGAGGTCGACCTCGAAAAGGGGAAGATCTCGGTCGAGTCCCCTGTCGGACGCCTCCTCCTCGGGAAGAAGGAGGGGGACGAGGTGACGGCCGCGCTCCCCTGGGGTGAGGCGAAGTTCCGCGTCATCTCCATCAACAAGTAGGCCTCTCGATGACCGATCCGTTGATGAAGGTCCGTTTGGACCATCTCGAGAACCTGAAGGCTCATGGTATCGATCCCTATCCCGCCCGCCTCCCGGCCGTCGAGCCGATCGGAGGGGTGGTCGAGCGCCACGCGGACGACGGTCCGGACGAGCACGTCGCGATCGCTGGGCGGCTCGTCTCCTTCCGGCGGATGGGAAAGGCATCGTTCTTCGACCTGAGGGACGGCACGGGGAAGATCCAGGTGCACGCCACCGTCGATCGGCTCGGGGAGGAGGGCTACTCCCTGTTGTGTGAGAGCGACATCGGCGATTTCCTCTCCGTCTCTGGCCCGGTCTTCCGGACGAAGCGAGGCGAGTTGACGGTGGGGGCCGAGGAGTGGACGTTCCTCGCCAAGGCGATCCGCCCGCTCCCCGAGAAGTGGCACGGCCTGAAGGACGTCGAGCTCCGGCATCGGCATCGCTTCCTCGACCTGATCGCCAATCGGTCGACCCGGGAGAGGTTCCTCCTCCGCTCGCGGATGATCTCTTCGATCAGGGGTTTCCTCGATCGACAGGGGTTCGTCGAGGTGGAGACCCCGACGATGCAGCCGATCGCCGGCGGTGCGCTCGCCCGGCCGTTCATCACCCATCACAACGCCCTCGATATCGACCTCTACCTCAGGATCTCCCTCGAGCTTTACCTGAAGAGGCTGCTGGTCGGCGGGTTCGACCGGGTATACGAGATCGGGAAGTGCTTCCGAAACGAAGGGATATCGACCGAGCACAACCCGGAGTTCACCATGCTCGAGGTCTACCAAGCCTACTCCGATTACGAGGGGATGATGGAGCTCGCCGAAGGGCTGGTGACGGAGAGCCTGAAGGAGACCCTCGGAGGTCTGGTGATCGAACGGGGAGGGGAGAAGATCGATTTCTCTCCGCCTTGGCGCCGGGTCCGGATGTTCGATGCGGTTGAAGATGCCACGGGGATTGACGTCTCCTCCCTCTCTGCCGATGAGATAACGAAGGCTGCCTCTTCGAAGGGGATCGAGCTCCCCGAGGCCGAGGCGGGGAGGCTGGTCGAGGAGCTGTTCGAGCGGTTCGTGGAGCCGGCCCTCATCCGGCCGACGTTCGTCTACGACTATCCAGCGAGCATCTCTCCTCTCGCCAAGCGCTCCTCGAAGGACGAGCGGATCGTCGAGCGTTTCGAGCTCTTCGCATATGGAATGGAGTTGGCTAACGCGTTCACCGAGCTGAACGACCCGATCGACCAGAGGGAGAGGTTCGAGCGACAGCAGCGGCTCCGCGAGGGGGGGGACGAGGAGGCGCACAGGATGGACGAGGACTTCCTGTTCGCCCTCGAGCACGGGATGCCGCCGGCAGGCGGGATGGGGATCGGGATCGATCGACTGGCGATGCTATACACAGGCGCCGAGTCGATCCGCGACGTCATTCTGTTCCCGACGCTCCGGGGAAGGGGTGAGCGGTGAGGGCGTGGGCGCGCGTGGGAGATGGGATAGATTCCCTCGTGGAGCGGCTCTTCCGCTGGGACAAGCGGATGGTAGCCACGTTGAGCGGGAACCCGGCCCTCCGCCGGCTCTCCCCCCTCTTCCTCACCGCGACGATCCTCGGTGACGGCTACATCTGGGGAGGGCTCGGTCTCGGGCTGATCTTGTTCGGCAGGCCGATCGATCGGGTGAACGTGTTGATCGGCCTTGCTGTCTCGATCGTGAACGTCGCCACCTTCCGGTTCTTGAAGCTCGTCTTCGCTCGGGCACGGCCGATCCCGGTCGAGGACGCCCTCCGATCGCGGTTGATCGACACCTACTCCTTCCCATCCGGGCACGCCACGACCTCGTTCGGCCTCGCCTGGGTCGCGGTCACCTCCTACCCTCATCCCTTGGTCGGGGTGGGGATCTACCTTCTCGCTTCCCTGATCTCCTTCTCCCGGGTGTTCGTGCGTGAGCACTACCCTCTCGACGTCCTGTTCGGCGCCGTCCTCGGCTCCCTCATCGCCGCCTATATCGTCCCGTTCCTCCGCTGGCTCACCTTTTGAAGAACGCCTTAAAAATCGCGTAGAATCTGGCGGTTTGTCCACCTACTACGTAGCAAGGAGAGTCCGATGAGAAAGCACTTCTCCAGTCGTGTGTTGGGTGCAAAGCGATCCGCGATCCGTGAGCTCCTCAAGCTGGCCGAACGGCCCGAGATCATCTCGTTCAGCGGCGGGTTCCCCGACCCCGAGACCTTCCCCCATGAAGAGTTTGCGGAGATCGCCGCCGAGGAGATCAGGGATAATTATCGGGATGTTCTCCAGTACAGTACGACCGAGGGGAGCAAGACCTTCCGGAGGGGCGTCTCCGGGTGGCTGAAAGAGCAAGGGATAGAGGCATCGATCGATGAGATCCTGGTGACGACCGCCTCTCAGCAAGGGCTCGACCTGATCTGCAAGGCGTTCGTCGATCCCGCTGATGTGATCTTCTGCGGACTCCCCACCTACCTCGGTGCGATCCAGGCGTTCACCCTGTTCCAGGCGACGAAGATCGGGATACCGCTTGAGGACGACGGGATGAACCTCGATGTGCTCGAGGAGGAGATCGGTGCGGCGAGGAGGGGAGGGAAGGTCCTGAAGGGGATCTACGTGATACCCGACTTCCAGAACCCGAGTGGGATAACGATGTCCCTTAAGAAGAGGGAGCGACTCCTCGAGATAGCCCGGCGGGAGGACCTCCTCATCTTCGAGGACAACCCGTACGGGCATCTCCGGTTCTCAGGGGAGCCGATCCGCTCGATCTACAGCCTCGACGATGAGGGCAGGGTCATCATGCTTGTCACCTTCTCCAAGACCCTCGCTGCCGGGCTCAGGCTGGCGGTGATGCTCGCTCGGGGCGACGCGATGGACGCCCTCGTCCGGGTGAAGCAGGCGACCGACCTTTGCACGTCGAAGCTGATCCAGCGGCTCGCCGCGCGCTACATCGAGCGCTACCGCTTCGATCTGCACCTCGCCGAGATCAGCCGGACCTACCGGAGGAAGAAGGAGGCGATGATCCGCGCCCTCGAGCGCTACATGCCGGCTGAGGATGGGATCCGCTGGACCGATCCGGACGGCGGGCTCTTCGTCTGGATGTGGCTCCCCGAGGGGATCGACACCGAGGAGATGCTCGATCGGGCGATCGAGGAGAAGGTCGCATACGTCCCCGGGGCCGCCACCCACGTCGACGGAGGTGGGGCGAACACCCTCAGGCTCGCCTTCTCCCTGGCGAGCGAGGAGGATATCGACGAGGGGATCCGCCGACTCGCCGAGGTGGTGAAAAGGGAGATCGCGGCGAAGAAGAGGGAGGGCGTAGCGACCTGAGCCCCTCAAAACCCGCTTCCTCAGGGAACCTCGGGCGAATGGTAAGACGGCCGGAAATGAGATCGGCGGGGCCCTGGACGACCTCTTCGCTATAGCGTTTGAAGATCGATCAGATTAGGGAGGTCGCTCAGGAACCTCTCCACCAGCCTGACGGTGTTCTCCAGGTCGTTCAGGCGTAGGGTCGAGATCGGCGAGTGGATGTACCGGCACGGGACGGAGACGACGCCCGCCGGGACCCCTCCGCGTGTCAGGTGGATCGCCCCGGCGTCAGTCCCCCCATAGGTCGGGAGTTTGTATTGATAGGGGATCGCCTCCTCCTCGGCCGCTCCCTCCAGGCCCTCTATCACCCTCCGGGAGACGATGATCGACCGATCGGCGACGCTGATCGCCGGGCCGCGGCCGAGCCTGACCGGCTGGCTCTCCTCCGGGACACCGGGCATGTCGGCGCCGATCGTCCCTTCGAGGGCGAGGGCCAAGTCTGGTTTGATACTGAACGCCGCCGTCCGTGCCCCGCGGAGACCGACCTCCTCCCCGAACGTGAACGCGAAGGCGAGGGTGTAGGGGAGGTCGAGGCCGACCAAGCGGCGGGCGACCTGGATCGCGACCGTGCACCCGGCCCGATCGTCGAACGCCTTCCCGGTGACGTACCCGCCGGGAAGATCTATGAAAGGGTAGTGGATCGTCAGCGGATCGCCGATTCTGATCCCAAGCTCGGTTATCTCCTGCTTAGATGCCGCGCCGACGTCGATGAACATCCTCTCGATCGGGATCGGCCTCTTCCTCTCCTCCTCGGTGAGGATGTGGGGAGGGGCGGTCCCTATCACGCCGTAGCGCTTATCCCCGCTCCGCGTCAGGATCTCCACCCGATGGCCGGGGATGATCCGCTCGTCCCAGCCTCCGATCGGCGCGAACCGGAGGTACCCCTTCTCGTCGATCCACTTGACGATGAATCCGACCTCGTCCATGTGGGCGTCGATCATCACGACGCGCTCTCCTCCCCTCCGGACGGCGATCAGGTTCCCGAGCGGATCGACGGAGAGCTCGTCGACAGAATCTTCGATCAGGGAGGCGATCTTCTCCCTTACCTCGTCCTCGAACCCGGATACGCCGAACGCATCGGACAGCTCCCGCAAGACGTCGATCGATTCCATTTCGACCTCCTAGATGGTTGGAGAGTATACATCAACCCCTGAGATGGGCGATCACCCTTTCTGCGAGCTTGAGCGGTATCCCGGTCGCAGCGTGGACCTCCTCGGCCGAGGCGGCTGCGAGCCGATCGAGCGATGGGAAGGCCCGGATCAGGGATCCCTTCCGCTTCGGCCCGATCCCCGGGACCTCGTCGAGGAGCGACGACAGGCTCTTTCTCGCGCGCAATCGGCGGTGATAGTCGATCGCGAACCGATGCGCCTCGTCGCGGATCCGCCTGAGGAGGAGGAGGGATGGGCTCTCAGGCGGAAGGACGATCGGATCGGGTCGGTTGGGGACGAAGATCTCCTCGTGGCGTTTGGCAAGTCCGATCACCTCTAGTCCCTCGATGTTAAGTTCCTTTAAAACGGCGATCCCGACGTTCAGCTGCCCCTTCCCTCCGTCGATCAGGACGAGGTCGGGGAACTCGGAGAACTTCCCCCCCGCGATCGTCGGGTCCGCAATCTCGGCTAGACCGCGGGAGAACCTCCTCCGGAGGACCTCGGCCATCATCGCGTAATCGTCAGGCTTTCCCGCCAGGTGGACCTTGAACCTCCGGTAGGCGTCCCGCCGCGGACGGCCGTTCTCGAAGACGACCATCGAGCCTGTCGCCTCCTTCCCCTGGGTGTTCGAGATGTCGAACGCCTCGATCCTCTGGGGGAAAACCGCGAGGGAAAGGGCCTCGGCCAGCTCGACGAGCCCGGCCGCCTCCGCATGCCGGATCGCGTCCTCCTTCTCGCCTTCCTTCAGGGAGAACCGGGCGTTCTCGTTCGCCAGCTCGACGCGCCGCCGCTTCTCCCCCCGCTTCGGGACGCGGAGGCGGACCCGGTTCCCACGGAGGGTGGAGAGCCATCCCTCGATCCTCTCGGGATCGTCGATCCCCGTCGGCAGGAGGATCTCCTTCGGGATGAACGAAGCGCTCGAGTAGTATTGGGTGAGGAAGGCATCGACGATTTCCGCCTCGCTCGACCCGGTCGGTATCCTCAGGTGGAACGCCTCCCTCCCGACGAGCCGGCCGGAGCGGACGGCGAACACCTGGGCGCACGCCCGCCCCTCCCCAACCGCGAGGCCGATCGCGTCCCGATCGATGAGGTCGGGGAGGACGACCGATTGCCGCTCGAGGGCGAGGGTGAGGGAGGCGATCGTGTCCCGGAGAGAGGCGGCCCGCTCGTACTTTTGATCGCCCGCAGCGGCGAGCATCTCCCCTCTAAGCCGCTCGAGGAGCCCTGAGGTCCTCCCCGCGAAGAGCATCGCCGCCCCGTTCACTAGCCGGGTGTACTCCTCCTCGCTGATCAGACCTGCGCACGGGGCGGAGCAACGGCCGATCTGGTAGTTGAGGCACGGCCGGCGCGGTGATCTGAGCGGCAGGGTCAACGAGCAGGTCCTGATCGGGAAGAGCCTCTGGGCGAGCTTCAGAGTGGCGCGCATCGCTTTGGCGTTCGTGTGCGGGCCGAAGTAGCGGGCCCCGTCGTTTGCGCGGCGGCGGACGATCATCACCCTGGGGAACGGCTCCTTGGTGATCTTCAGGTATGGATAGCGCTTGTCGTCGCGAAGCCGAACGTTGAACCTCGGTTTGTGTTTCTTGATCAGGCCGTCCTCGAGGAGGAACGCCTCCGCCTCCGTCTCCGTTCGGATCACCTCGAAGTCGGCGATCTCGGCTACTAGGGCATGCGTCTTCGTAGATAGCCGATCGATCGACTGGAAGTAAGAGCGGACGCGGCTCCGAAGGGATGCCGCCTTCCCGACGTAGATCACCTCCCCGGTACTGTCCTTCATCAGGTAGACCCCGGGCGAGGAAGGAAGCCGTGATAGTTTGCCTTTGAGCGCTTCGTGCATGATCGAGTCTATCGTAGCGAGCCGGGCGATCGTCCTCAAACCGGCGGGGATTGCAGCTCCCAGGGCTTTGGGCTATGATTTCGATGAATTTGGGGGTGTAGCTCTAACGGGAGAGCGCCCGCCTTGCACGCGGGAGGATGGCGGTTCGAATCCGCTCGCCTCCACCATCTGAACCGGAACCCCCTCTTTCGTCCCCCTTCCTTAAGGTGAACGACACCGTTGGAGGTAAGGGCATGATCCGTCACCCGCCTCGGTCATTCAGCTCAGGCGGTTTGTCTTCGGCTGAATGTTGCAATGTTGATAGTCTGAGTTTACGACTTGACAAGTGCCCGGTTGAGCGATACCTTAACGGGTATATGGGCACGGACGGCGGTTATGTCGACCATATGTTGATGCGCATCACGGAGAGGGTGTGATGGAGCAACTCGATCGCTCACCGATTCCATTGTGTAGCCCGTCATCTCAAGGACCGCTCCGTTTCACTCAGATAAAAACCGGGTCTTCTTTCGTGTTTCCGATTAGAGTGGGCCTCTCCATTTCGGTTGTAGATCCCCGTAAGAAAGAGCCGGTTCGAGGTGACTCATCATGGAGTTAGCTTTCGGATCTGATTTTGCTTGGACGATTCATTGAACAGGGAGGAGATGGCGCTTTGTCCGGACCGGAAGTGGTTCTAGCACACGATTTTGGGACAACAGGGAACAAGGCGACCTTGTTCACCCCGGAAGGCGAGCTGTTGGCTGCCCATTACCTTCCGTATTCCACGGAGTATCCAAAGCCCGGTTGGGTCGAACAGGATCCCGATGATTGGAAGAGGGCGTTCGTCAGCTCGACCAAAGCGGTCCTTGAAAAGGGAGGGATTCGCCCTGAAGAGCTCGTTGCGGTTACGTTCAGCGCGCACATGCTGGGCTGTATCCCGATGGGGAAGGATGGCAGCGTTCTGCGGAAGAAAGCCATCCTTTGGCCTGATCATCGGAGCGAGGAGCAAGCGAGGGTCATCGAAGAGCGGATCGGCTGGGAGGACTTCTACCACCGGACCGGTGGTGGCCTTGAGTTGGCCCTTTACCCTGCGGCTAAGTTGCTTTGGTTGAAGGAGAACGAGCCTGAGCTATACCGCCGGACGTACGTGTTCCTCGGTACCAAGGATCTGCTTGTACATTGGTTGACCGGGCGCTTCGTCACCGACTATTCGGATGCCTCAAATACCGGTCTTCTAGATCTTGCTCGTCGACGTTGGGCCGAGGACTACCTCGAGGTGCTCGGCCTGGACCGGGGTAAGCTGCCGGAGGAGATCCTTCCGAGTGACGAGGTTGTCGGCCGGATTTCGCGTGAAGCTGCGAAGGAAACAGGCCTTGCTCCCGGGACGCCCGTCGTTCTCGGGGGAGGTGACGTCCCTTGCGCAGCCGTTGGAGCCGGGGTTGTGAGCGAGGGAACTGCGTACAACTACATCGGTTCAGCTTCTTGGACGGCGGTAGCCGGAACTAAAGGGGTGTTCGATCCGGGGATGCGGCCGTTTACCCTCTGTCATCTCGTCCCCGGGATGTACGTGAGTCAATTGGCGACCTATTCGGCGGGGGTTGTTCACGAGTGGTTTAAGGAGCATATCTGCGTAGCCGAGACGCGTGATGCAAAACGCCAGGGTATCAGCCCTTATGAGCTTATGGATGGAGCTGTCGCCGGTTCTCCGCCGGGGGCAAATGGGCTGATATTCTTGCCCTACATGCGCCCGGGCGGCGCTCCATTCCACGATCTTGATGCTCGCGCCGCTCTTCTCGGGTTGGAGCTTCGACATACGCGGGCGGACGTGTTGAGAGCCGTCCTTGAAGGGATCAGCCTGAACATCGGCCTTGTGTGTAATGCCCTAGAGAAAGGGGCCGGTAAGCCGTTCAAAGAGATCCGCGCGATCGGCGGCGGAGCCAAGAGCCGCGTCTGGTTGGGGATACTTACAAGTGTGCTCGGGAAACGTGTCACAACGCTTACGAGCTCCCAGGAGGCGAACTGCCTTGGGGCTGCGATGACGGCCTATGTGGCATTGGGGCGGTATGAAGGGTTCGAACAGGCTGCTGCCGGGATGATCACCGTTGGTGAGCAGATCGACCCTGATCCTGCGAGCGTTTCAGTCTATGAATCCCTGATACCTCTGTTCCGCCGAGCGTACAAACAGATCGCTCCTATCCATATGGAGTTAGGACATCTCAATGAATAGAGATAAAAAGCATATGCATACATTACATCCATTAGGGAAAAAGGAGGTGATGTGTAGCATAGAGTGCAAAAATGCTCGGTAGTACAGGCCGGATAACCGATTGAGATTATGGAGGTGCTTCAATGAATTGGAAGAAGGTTACAGTCGTTCTTGCTCTGGGGTTGATCGCCCTATCGCCGTTGGTCGCTTGGGCGGCCGAGCGTACGATCGGTGTAGGGGCACAGGGGCTTTCTAGCCCGGTTCCGAGTCGGATGGCTAACGAGTGGCGGAAGATATGCGAAGAGAACGGATGGGAACTTCTGACCGTTGACGGTGGCGGCGACATGCAGAAGGTCATCGACGCCGCGCTCACCTGGATTCAGATGGGCGTCGACGCGATCCACATCTTCTTCCCGCCCGCCGGTTCGATCGGGGAGCTGGCCGATGCTTGTGCTGCGGCTGGGATTCCGTTGATCACCACCGGTTATGGCTGTGGTCAGGGTCAAACGTTCGATGTCGGCATGAGCGACTTCGAGGGCGGAGTCAAGATGACGCAGTGGTTGTTCGACGCCCTCGGTCGAAAGGGTGAAATCGCGGTGTTGCACTGGGATCAGGTTCCATGCCCGCGCCAGCGTTACGCGATGCTGGAAGCGATGCTCCCCGAATACCCCGAGATCAGCGTTGTGGCGAGCCACGTTGCGAAATTCCCCGGGGCCGGGGAGGACTGCCGCGCAGCGATGGAGAACATTCTCCTTGCCCACCCCGATATTGAAGGGGTTTGGGGCGCCTGGGATGAACTGACGATGGGAGCCGTTCAGGCGATTGAGGCCGCAGGGCGCGACGACATCATCTGCGTCGGGATCGACGGCAACAAGTCGACCTTCGATGCTATCCGAAGCGGTGGCCCCTTCAAGATGACCATTGCCCCGGATTGGGAGGGTGGAGTCGTCATTGCGGTCGAGCAATTGGAAACGAGAATCTGGCAAGGGGAGCCGCCCCTGCAAACCCAGTTTTACATCGATATTCCGATTGTAACTGCAGCGAACTGCCCGCCTTCAGGCTGGTTCTACGGTGAGTGGGTCGCTGCCGGGATGCCGGACGAACCCAAACAGTAATCAATAGGCGGAGGCTCCAACCATCTAGGAATGGGGCCTCCGCTTTGGTTAGTAATATTCGGAAAGGTATAGTCCATTCATGAACACAGGCGGGTCGGATCTTCTACGTCTCGAGATGAAGGGGATCACCAAGGTGTTCCCCGGGACCGTGGCTTGTGAGGCGATAGACTTCGACCTTCGCGCCGGCGAGATTCATGCCCTTGTAGGGCAGAATGGGGCGGGCAAGTCGACCCTCATCAGGGTTTTAGCCGGTATATATCCGCGTGATGCCGGCGAGATTTTCATAGAGGGTGAGCCTGTGGAGCATCTGACCCCATGGACTGCCCATGATCTGGGGATGCGCTTCATCCATCAGGAGCTGAACCTTGTACCCCAGTTTAATGTTGCTGAGAACATCGTCCTTGGCGACCCGTACCCGTTCCGGTTCGGCCGGTTGATCGATTGGAGGCGGTTGAACCGGCACGTCGGGAGCGTCCTCGCCGATCTTGGTATTTCTATCGACCCCCGCCGATCGGTGCAGTCCCTCAGCGTTGCGGAGCAATGGATGGTGGCGATTGCACGCGCCCTCTACTCCCGTGGCCGAGTCCTCGTGATGGATGAGCCGACCTCTTCCTTGACCCGGGAAGACGTGCAAGAGTTGTTCGACCTTGTTCGGTCGTTGGTAGCCAAAGGAACCTCCGTGATCTACATCTCGCACCGGCTTGAGGAGGTCTTTGAGCTTGCTCAACGCGTAACGGTCCTCAGAGATGGCCATAAGGTGACTACGACAGACGTGGACTCAATCGATCTGAGCGAGTTAGTTCGCCTTATGGTAGGAGGGTCGCCGCAGAAGTTGTATCCGACTATAGAAGAGGATCGGTCGGTTGGGAAGCCCGTCCTTCAAGCGGATGAGCTCACCAGCATTGATGGCCGATTGGTCGATCTGAGCTTAGAGGTTCATGAACGCGAGGTTGTCGGTCTGACCGGTCTCTTGGGGGCCGGGCATAACGAATTTGCGGATTCGCTCTTCGGAGTAGGGGCGCAGTTCTCTTCCGGACAGGTGCTGCTGGACGGTAAGCCGTATGAGCCGCGAGGGGCTCGCGACGCAATCGGTCGCGGGATAGGGCTCGTCCCTGCTGAACGGAGGAGTCAGGGCCTCATAGGAGAGATGCGGATTTGGGAGAACATAATCCTTGCGCATCTTCGGCATTTTCTTATAGACCCGATCACGCAGATCATCCGGCATAGGGAAGCGAATAGAGAGGCGCTTGAGCAGATGAGGTCACTTCGGATCGTGGCGGTCGGTCCCGAACAAGAGGTGCGGTATCTGAGCGGGGGGAACCAACAAAAGGTTGTTCTTGCCAAATGGCTCCTCCGTCGTCCGCGTCTCCTTGTTCTAAACGAGCCGACGCGCGGGATTGATGTCTCGGCCAAGGCAGAGATCTACGGGTTGGTCCGGCGGCTTGCCGATGAAGGGAGCGGCATTCTGTTCGTCTCTACGGAAGCTGAGGAATTGGCAGGGGTCTGCGATCGGGTTCTCATACTTCGCCAGGGGAGGCTCGTCGCGGAGATCCCGCGGCGCGAGCTCTCCGCTCAGCGGATTATGGAGGCTTGTTATGGAGGATGATCGATGGCCCGGTTGATGCAGCTCCGAACTGACCTCAAGCAGCGCTTTCAGGATGTCGCACTTAAGGGTGGGCGATATGGAACGGTGATCGGCCTTCTGATTCTGTTCGCTGTTTTTACGGCGCTGAAACCCACTATTTTTCCGACCGTTCGGAATTTTATAAACATCTTCAACCAGATTTCGCTTCTCGGGATCTGCGCTGCTGGATTGACGGTTTGCCTCGTCATGAACGAGTTCGATCTCTCCATCGGCGCAATAGCCACGCTCGCGGCTGTCCTTACAGCCGGTTGGCTGCCGCATATGCCGCTTCTCGCCGGTGTAGTCGCCGTTCTAGTCGTTTCCACCATTATCGGGTTGATCAACGGATTGATCATAACGTCTCTGCGCGTCTCCTCGTTCATGACTACACTCGGAATGATGACGGTCTTGACGGGGTTCAGCTATTGGTATACAAGCGGGAGCGGAGCGATCCTCTATAGCGGGATCCCAGAGGGTTTCTTGCATATTGGCAAGGGAACGTTCTTTTACATACCGTACCTCGTTTTTTTTATGATTGGTATTCTTCTTGTGCTGCATATAGTGTTGAATCACACTATGACGGGGCGGCGGATGTATGCTGTTGGGGGGAACCCGGAGGCGGCTCGGTTCGGGGGGATCCCGATCGCACGCCTGAAGATCCTTGGATTTATGATATCTGGGATGTTAGCCGGTCTGACGGGGATTCTGCTGGTAGCACGTCTGGGACTCGCTGAGCCGACCATCGGGGATCGGTTTCTATTCGACTCGTTTACGGTTGCGTTTATCGGTGCGGCGTCGATCCGCGTCGGGCGGTTTCACATCCTTGGGACACTGATCGGAACATTGATCCTTGGAACGATACTGAACGGGTTCACCCTCCTCGACGTTCCCTATCACTTACAGCTGGTCGTTCAAGGGGCGATCCTGATCGCGGCTGTGACGTCAGCGGGCTTATGGCAAGGGCTGCTGCAATCGGTTCGTCTACGTGATGTCCGCCGGGGGTTACCGGGCGGAAGAAGGGAGAGCGAGGATGCCTGAAGAGCTTTCTTCCCGCTCTAAGGAGCACTGGAAGAGGACGATCAGCTTTGTTTCCGGTATCAGACGGTATGGGATCATTGTGTCATTGTTCTTGCTGTTCCTATGTTTTTCCCTATTGCGCCCGGATGTTTTTCCTACGTTGGGCAATCTGATCTCCATACTGAAGCAGATTGCGCTCCTCGGGATCATGTCGGCCGGCTTGACCATATCCCTCGTTCTCGGCGACTTCGATCTCTCAGTGGCTGCAGTTGCGACGTGGAGCGGGGTGATGATCGCTGCGTTGCTTCCCCAGATGAGCATGTGGCTAGCAATCCCGATTGTGCTCGCAATGGGGGTGGGGATCGGACTGATCAATGGGTTTTTCTCTGCAGCCGTTGGGATTTCGCCGTTCATCGTAACACTAGCGACCCAGACGATGTTGCGCGGCTTGACCCTCTGGTATACGGGGGGATATTCGCTCTATTCTGGGATTCCGCGGGGGTTTATAATGGTTGCTAGAGGGACGTTTCTGAGCATTCCCTATCTTGTGTACATTATGCTGTTTATATACATTGTGGTCTATGTTTTGGCGAATCACATGGCGTTCGGTAAAAGGTTGTATGCCGTGGGAGGGAACCCTACGGCCGCCCGATACTCCGGCATACGCGTTGTTAGGGTTCACCTCGTTGCATTTATGATATCATCCGTTCTTGCTGCCCTCACAGGGATTCTATTGGCGGCGCGTCTCTCTTCCGGTCAACCGCGTGCCGGCGAGGGGCTTTTGCTCAGCGCCTTTGCCGCCTGTTTTCTCGGGGCGACTACCTTTCGGATCGGACGGTTCAACGTTCTCGGGACGTTGATCGGCGTGCTCTTCATCGGTACGCTAAACAATGGATTGGTCATCCTCGGAGTCCCCTTCTATCTGCAATACGTCATTCAAGGAGCGGTTCTAATCATTGCGATCGCAGCGTCCGGATTGGCTCGTTCCAGCATCCGGGCCTCCGTATAGTAGAAGCTCTTTAGGTCATGCTGTCGATGTAATGTCAAGAGTTTGAGATCATAGGTTGACGGGCGATCCGATGGGAGATATTTTAGAGGGTACATGAATATGGATGGAGATTACGCTGAGCAGTTGCTGGTGGACTTTGCTGAACGGACCAAAGTGCAGCTGGTCGGAGACTCACAGATTCCGCTCTATCACCAGTTAGCGAGGGTACTGCAAAAGTTCATTCAGAATGATTTCCTTCAGGCCGGGGATCGGTTCCCGTCCGAGGAAGCTGTGGGGGCCTGTTTCAACGTCAGCCGTCCGACCGTTAACAAGGCGATTCAAGAGTTGCTGGCGGATGGATGGCTCAACCGGGTGCGGGGAAGAGGAACCTTCATCAATAAGGATCCGCACGTTCAGCTTTCATTATTGAACGACAAACTGAGCCTTGTAGAGCAATTCCCTCGCCATAAGTTCAAGTATCGCTTGATCCACAAAAGGATTGAAGCCCCCATTCCCCGAATCAATCAGATCTTGGGACTTGAGCCAGATGAGCCTCTCCTCTACCTCCGGCGGTTGCGTCTGATGGATGAGCAACCGTTGCTCGTCTGCGATTCCATCCTTCCGGCGGAGCGGTTCCCCGGATTGGGAGAACATCCGTTTGTGAATGGGAGCTTGTACGCCACGCTGGATCAGGAATACGGATGCCCTGTCTTGCGTTCGGAGCGATCTGTCGAGGCTTCTGAGGTGGTCGAATGCGAAGTGGCCACTTTGCTGAATGTCCCGTTGCTTAGCCCAATCTTATTGTTGACAGGGATTGCGTTTGCAGAGGGGGATGAGCCCGTCGAGTACATTAAATCATATTTAAGAGAAGGGGTGAGCCTGAAAAGTACGGTTCAGCGCAAACCCACTTAGCTACGAGGTGTGATCGCCTTCGAGCCGCTTTTCGCAGCCTTACCTGTTTAGAGCCTCTGGGTTTAGGATGTTGTCAGGCTGTCTTCCATGAAAGAAGGCGATGACGGTTTCAGCGCACACCCTGTCCATGCATTCCATCGCTTCAGTTGTATAGGCAGCGATATGTGGAGTGGCGAGGACGTTATCGAGGGGAAGGAGGGGGCTCTCCCTCGGGGGTTCGGTGGAAAATACGTCGACCCCAGCGGCTGCGATCCGGCGCTCGGAGAGGGCTTCGGCCAGGGCAGATTCGTCGACGAGCTCACCGCGGGCGATATTGATCAAGATCGCCGTCGCTTTCATCATCGCGAACTCCTCTTTACCCAAGAGATTGCGCGTCTCGGGAAGGAGAGGGACGTGCAAGGTCACGATATCGGCCTGTGAAAGGAGTTCTTCAAGTTTCACGTACCGGACCCCGAAGTCCTTGACGAGGGATGTATCTTGATAGAGATCATAGGCAAGGATCGGGCTTCCGAACCCGGCCAAGCGGCGGATCACCGCTTGGCCTATTCTCCCGGTACCAACAACCCCGACCGTTTGGCGACCGAGCTCGTGCCCGAGATAACGGTTCCATCCCCCAGCTCTGGTCGATTCCGCCGCTGGGACTATCTGACGGAGGAGGCTGAGCATGACGGCGATGGTGAAGTCGGCGACAGCGTCGGTGTTCGTGCCAGGGGCATTTGCGACCGCGATTCCCAATGATGTTGCGGCGTCGAGGTCGATGTTGTCGACCCCGACGCCGTGTTTCATGATCAAGCGGAGGTTCTCCGACGAGGCCAGGGCCTCCGCTGTAATCGGCTCCGCTCCGGAGATGATGACGTCCGGCTTATCGCGAGCAACGATCGATTTCATCGTTTCTTCGTCGAGGGGGCGCTCCTCCGGGGCGATCCGACGGATCTCAAATCCCGCTTTGGAGAGGAGCTCTTCACCAACTGAAACGATGTTCGCGAAAGACCTGGAACCGATGAGCACTCTCGGCATAGGAGCCCTCCCCCACCTAGAATGAGACCCCAAGCTGTTCAAACTCAGCTACGGCCTTGTTCACGAGGCTTTCTTCCGGCAATACGAAAGGTAGGCGTGGGTAACCGGCGTTGACGCCGCGTCTGCGCAGGATCGCCTGAATCATTGCGAGAGTCGGCGCGTAGTGCATGACGTCCCGCATCGCTGAGACTTTTTTCTGTAGCGGTCGGGCTTTATCTAAGTCCCCTGCCTTAACGGCGTCGAAGAGCTCAACCACCGGCTCAGGGATTGCATTCGCTAGACCCGAGACCGATGCGAGGGCTCCCATCCCGACCGCGGGGAATATCAGCGCCTCGGTGCCGATCACCGGGATGAAGTCGTCCTTCTTCACCTTCCACAGGTAGTTGTAGAAGACCATGATGTCGAAGCTCGAATCCTTTACCCCGCAAACCCCCAATTGGGCCAAGCGGTTGAGGAATTCCGCTGAGATGGATACCCCTGTGGTCTTAGGGTTGTTATAGACGAAGACGGGGATCGATACCGCTTCGACTAAGGCCTTGAAGTGACGCTCCACCTCCGCCTCCTTGAACCCGTAGTAGATAGGCGGGACGGAGGCTACAGCCGTTGCGCCCGCCTTTTCAGCGTGTTTGGCCAATTCTACTACCGAACGGGTCGATGCCCCGCCAACATGCATGATCACGGGGACACGGCCGTTGACCTCGTCGATGACCACCTCGGCAACCCTCTTCCGCTCTTCAACGTTCATCAGGGGGCCCGACCCATACGTACCGCAGGGATAGAATCCCTGGACCTTGTCCACCAAGAATGAAACGATCTCACGTTGTGCTTTTTCGTCGAACGATCCGTTCTTGTCGAATGCTGTGAGTAACGGCGGGATTATTCCCGAGATTTTAGCTTTCATTTATACCTCCTTATTCTCTGATGGAATTTATAAGATTAGGGTGCTGTGTCTTACTGCTATTAACCCCTCACCTCCTCGCTACTCGTTGAGCCCAAGCTGTTCGAGCCGCTCCGTTGTCGGTTGCCCCGTCCTGGGGTCCCACCCACGTTCTTCGTAGTAATCGTCGAGCAGCCTATCGACGTCTTCTTTAGCTAGCACTTTGGTTTGGTAATAATCCTGCATCTCGATGCGCCCTTCCGGCGATTCCATCGGTCTAAACCAGACTTCGGGGACCTTGTCATCCGCACGCGTGAAGCCTTCTTGCACGTTGATCAACTTGGCCAGGTTGCTGATCCGTTCACCGTGTTCGACGAGATCACCAGGAGAGAGATCCTCGCCCGTGGCCGCGTTGTACAGATGAGCCATATCGTCAGCAAAGATGAGCCCCTGGTAGGTGTAGATGGAGCAGAGGCCCAATGCGTTTTTGACCCGCATCATGTCCTCCATGTAGCGGGTGTAGCGGCCAACGTTGAACTTACCGGTATACGGTGCTTCCGTGAAGATCCGATCGACCGCCTCCTGGGGGATCCCCCACCGTTCCACCTGCTCGCGGATCTCCTCGATTGTCCTGTTCCGGCTGTTCGTCCGTGTATGGGAACCGCCGTGATGCGGTCGCGGGCGGGTGAAGAACGTCATCATCAGCGGATGAAAGTTGGATGGTCGGGCATCGTAGATGAAATCCACTCCCTTGCAGATCCCTGCGTACCAGTAATCCTGGGGATCAAGGCCAAATTCCCGTTTTAGACGGATCCAGCCATCTGCAAGGACATCGCCAAAGCCTTCCCTGTTTACCGTCATTTCGTAAAGCTTCTGGTAGGTCGGGTACTCTCGCTTGAGTTCCAATCCGCCGGTGTCTGCTTTGGTCAACCGGCCGATCTCGTACATCTTGGTTACGAAGTCGATCAGCCTGGTTGTGGTGTAAAAGTCGATTCCGGTCCGGGAATTCGCATCCGCTACGAAGTGGATCATCTTTCTGTGGTCTTCTACACCGAGGAGCATCCCCGAAGTCGCGCTCTTGCTGAATGGGGAGCCGAATCCGATCTCCCCATCGTATTCTCCCCCCTTCGTCTTCCACCTTAGCCGACATCCGAGGAGGCAGGAATTGCAGGCGATGACATCCTCTACCGTCTCCATCCTTGTCTTTTCGCCGTACAGTTCGTCCCACCGATCCTTGGGCCAAATCCCCGGATACTGGGTATGCTTGAACGTGCTCCATCCCGCGGCTAGTCCGAGCTTTATCCAGTGATCCCGTTTGGGCCACTCGAGAACGCGGTTTCGCAGGGCCTCGGAGACCTCCATGAATTCTCCCGGGCGGGCGACCTCCACCTCTCCTGTCCCGATTGCCACGATCGCTTTGAGGTTCTTCGACCCCATGACAGCCCCCAAGCCGCCTCGACCGAGTGAGTTCGTCTTGTCGATGATAGTTAGAGCATGGCGTACGAGGTTCTCTCCCGCCGTCCCGATCGCTATGACCCCGGCCTCTGCCCCTTCTCTCCGGATGAGCTCGTTTGTAACCCCTTCGATCCCGCCTCCCCACAGGTCATCCGCCGGCACGATGTCCGCCCCACCATCTCGGACACGGAGGTAAACCGGGCGCGGCGATTTGCCTGTTATTAGGAGGTGATGGCAACCTGCACGCTTGAGGGCGATCCCCAAGTAACGGCTTCCTCCGGTGCTCTCCCCGATGTAGTGCCGGCCATCTTCGGCCGCAATCGTCGGGAACTTAGTGATTACAGTGGTCTTCGGCGTTCCGGGCGTTAGGGTCCCAACGAGGACGCCCGGATTGACGCTGATCAAGTTCTCCGGCGAAAACGGGTCTACTCTTGGGGGTAGATACTTGGAGACGAGGGTCCAGCCGACGCCGCTTCCTCCGAGGAATGAGCGGTTGAGTTCCGCCTCGACCGGCGTCCTTTCTACATTCCCGGTTGATAAATCTACGTGTAGGATCCAACTGGATGGACGTGTCACGCGGAGGCTCCTTCCCACTGTTTCACGACGATCTTGGACTTGTCTTCTGAAGGTTCGTATACGAGTGCTTCATACTCACACGCATCCGCGCAAACCGGCTTACCTCCACAAAGATCGCATCCGATCGGCTTAATCATTGGGGCCGTTCGCTCTGTCTGTACATCGCGTTCCATGACGATCATCGATCTCGCTGGGTTGAAGACCCCGGCCTTGGCGAACGAACACGCCAGTCGGCAGCTTTGGCAGCCGCGACAACGCTCCGGCCAGACGACCAAGTGTCCCGTTGGGTTATTCATGTGTCTCCTCAGGGGTTAGCGACTGACGATCTCCAAGGTGTTCCCTTCTGGGTCTTCGAAGTAACCGATCATCCAGCCGTTACTCGTCTTACGAACACCCTCAAGGATTACGCCCTTCTCTCTTAACATCCGTTCTGTTTTCTCGAAGTCCTCGACGACGATGCCGATATGGCTGAACCCGGCGTGGTTCAACTCCCTCTCTACCCGAGGTTCGTCAGTGGGAAGGAGCTCAATCTCGCCCCCACCGTCGGCGGCTAGGAAGAAGATCGGCGGCCGGCCTTCCTTTTCTATGGTCCTTACGACGGAGAACCCGAGCGTTTTACGATACCAATCGGCTAAAGGCACCGTGTCATGAGCATAGATGCCGAAGTGCTCCAGCTTCATCTACTATCGCCCCCTCACATCAGCAAATCCCGTTACAAGCATGGCTTCTGCATCGGGGATTAAGAGGGGTATGGCGTAAGAACGGATTAGATCTTTGCCCAGGAGGGCTCCGACATTCGCGTCCTCTACGAGGTAGAACTTCCGGCCTGCCCTTAAAAATGCCTTATGGACCGGGAATGGAGGGTCGAGGGTCTTGGCCTCGCCGATGTTTTCGATCCCCATCAGGTCGACACAGACGCCCTTCAGGGGGAAGTTTTTCATCAGGTAGTCGGCCGCTTCGACGGAGAATCCCGGCTGCTTGTTGAGATAGCGCTCCGGATCGGTCTTACGATACTCGGAGTACCCCGTGTAGATAAATAGGAAGTCGCTCTTGGCTAGTTCCTCGGCGTATGGTTCGAGCTCTTCTCGGTGGATCCGATCCATGTCTCCCTTTGGGATCTCAAGGAGGAGGGGGCGTTCGGAGATGAAATCGGTGATCTCAAACGCCCCCAATTTATGTCCATCTGGGTCGATGTGGAAGTTGACGTCCATATGGGTGCCGGAATGGACGAACATATGGACGAAGCTCGTGTTGTTGTACGACCCCCATCTTACGTTTTCGAATCTCGTATCCTCGGGCCTTTCGATCATCCGCGATCTGGGGATCACCTCCGGCGGATCGATCGGTCCTGGCATGACGATTTGGTCCGGCTCTAGCGAATAAGAAAACTGAACGACCACCCTTTTCACCTCCGAAAACTATCTCTCCTTCTCTGCCCGACCCGCTGGCAACCGCCAACCCGATTGGGCTCTATTCACCAGCCCCTATAGGGGGATAACCCCGTAGCTTATTACGTTGTAATGACAGCTTTACGAC
>QMQL01000002.1 GCA_003650505.1 Candidatus Acetothermia bacterium
GTTTCCCTTCGCCTCTTCCAATACGCGCGGGACCTCACGGACGCGGCCGAGGATCGAGGCCAACCGCTCGGGAAGGGGGGCGAACTCCTTCATGATGAGGAGGATCACCCCGCCTGTCGTCGCGTCGATATACTCGCCCGGGTTCCGGCGGTGTGTCTCCCTCCTCTCGAAGTCGCGGACGAACGATTTCAGGATCGTCATCACCAAGGCATGGTCGATCTGCGCATCGCTCGGCCAGCCTCCCGTCTCAAACCGATCAAGCTCCGCCTCAAACCCCTTGATCTGATCGATCTGAGCTTGAAGCGCGGAAAGCGAATAGTCACCGAGCTTATCGTCGAACCGATGATCCCCGAGCTCGGTCGCAAGGACGGGGTTCGCCTCCATCAGCCGATCGAGCCATTCCTCCGTCCGTTGGTAGAACTCCTGCACCGTCGCCACGATCCCTCCTCCTTTCCTAACAACTCAAAGATGGGACAACCCCCCTCTTGTACTTGTACAAACCACCGATATGTGCTATAATTATTTTAGATTTCGATTGAAAGGGCAAACCCGTGCGAAAGCCGGGGGCGCAAAGTCACGGATCTAAGGGAGGATCCTAGGATGGCCGGACTGCCAAGATCAGAAGGGGTATATCAGCCTGTCCTTCTCGTCTCTGTCCGCTTGAGTGCAAACGGCACGCCCATCACCCTTAGATCCCTCTGTCTTTGAGAATGGGGGTTAGACAGCGTAGCCGGTAAAGGAGGGAAACGAGCAGCCTTTTAATCGACCTCCCTCTCCGGAGCAGGCGCAAGTCGGGACAATGGCGGTTCTCCGGGCCGCCGTTGTCCTTTTATAGCCCCGTGATTCAGTACTCATACCCGCTCACCTCGTCCGGGGTGGACCCGACCCCGAGGCCGATGGCGATCCGGTTGACGAAGTTGAAGTAACTCGCGATCAGGTTGACCGAGAGGATCTCCGAGTCGCTCAGCCCTTCTTCCCTGAGGGGAGCGATGTCCTCCTCGGACACCTCATCCGGCGCCCGGGTCAGCTTCTCCGCGTACTCGAGGACGGCGCGGATCCGAGGGGGAAGTTCGACCGAGCGGAAATCGGAGGTGAACCGGGAGAGCCTCTCCCCGTCCTTCCAATAGTGATCGAGGGCGGCGGCATGATGGTTGATGCAGTACGAACATCGGTTGACCGCGGAGACGACGACCGCGATCATCTCCCTCTCAGGCCGGGTCAGCCCCGATTCACCGAACATGATCGCCATGTAAAGGTCGAGATGGGCGTCCATCGCCTCAGGATGAAGGCTGTGTACGGCCATTATGTTCGAGACCTTCCCCCGTCCGGCCTTCAGCCGCCCGTATACCTCCTTCAGCCTCCCCTCGGCCTCGGACTCATCGATGATCCTGATCCACGCCATCAGCTCCTCCCTTCATAACCGATGCACCTTGATGAAGTTCGTCTTCCCCCCACCGCCGGTCGGAAGCCCGCCCGTGATCACGACGAGATCCCCGACCTTCGCGTATCCGGCCTCGGTCAGGGCAACGGAGACGATCCCGAGGATCCCATCCGCCCCCTCGTACGCCTCCACCCGGAGCGACGTCACCCCCCAGACGAGGGCGAGCTGCCTTGCCACGTTCTCGTTCGGGGTGAGGGCGACGATCGGCCGGCGCGGCCGCTCGCGTGCTATCTGCCTCGCGGTGTATCCGGACCAGGTCGAGGTGACGATCAGCTTCGCATCGACCTCGTCGGCGATCCTGACGGTCGCGTCGCTGATCGCGTCGGTGACCGGATGGGTGTGCTCGAGATCCTCGAACCGGAGCTCGTCGATCCGGGACGGCATCCCCCCCTCGGCTATCGCGGAGATCTCCCGCATCATCTCCACCGCCTCGACCGGATATCCGCCGCTCGCCGTCTCGGCGGAGAGCATCAGGGCGTCGGTCCCGTCGAGGACCGCATTCGCCACGTCGCTCGCCTCGGCCCGGGTCGGCCGGGGGGAGCTGATCATCGACTGGAGCATCTGCGTCGCCGTGATCACCGGGATCCCGAGCCGGTTGCAGCGGCGGATGATCTCCTTCTGGTGGAACGGGACCTCCTGGGGTGATAGCTCGACGCCGAGATCGCCGCGGGCGACCATCACCGCATCGGCGGCGCGGATGATCCCATCGATGTTTTCGATCGCCTCGCGCTTCTCGATCTTGGCGACTATCCCCACACCTTCTCCTCCCTCGATACCGGAGAGGAACCGGCGGAGGGAATCGATGTCCTCGGCCCTCCTGACGAAGGATAAAGCGATGAAGTCGACACCATGGGCGGCGGCGTAGCGGGCGTCGTCCCGGTCCTTGTCGGTGAACGCCTCGATCCCACCGCCGCTGCTCGGGGCGGCGATCCCCTTGTGCGATGTGAGCCTCCCGCCGAGGACCACCTCGGCGATCATGGCGTCCGGCCGGGCCTCGCGGACGACCGCCTCGATCAGGCCGTCGTCGAACAGGAGGCGGTCCCCGACCTTTGCCGAACCGATCAGGCCGGGATGGGGGAGGGGGATCACGTTGTCGGATCCGTCCGCCGGTAGATCGGTCAGGGAGATGAAATCCCCCTTCTTCAGGTCGAGCGGCCCTTTAAGTTCCCCGATCCTCAGCTTCGGGCCCTGCAGATCGGCGAGGATCGCCACCGTCGCTTCCTCCTCGCCTGAGATCCTCCGGATCGTTGCGATATCCTCCCCGTGCTCCTCCTTCGTCCCATGGGAGAAGTTGATCCGGGCGACGTCCATGCCGGCCCTGATCATCGCACGGAGGACCCCTTCGCTTCGCGATGCCGGACCGATCGTGCAGACGATCTTCGTCCGCGTCTCAGAAACGAGGGGATTCATCGGTTCCTCCTTTCAGCAAGGGCGAAGGAATACACCGCGTAGTCGACCACCGGCCGGTAGCCGATCCTCTGGTAGATCTTATTCGAGGTGGGATTGGCAAGGTCGGTGAACAGGGTACAGAAGGACTTCCCTTCTTCGAGAAGATCCTTACTGAGAGCGGCAACGGAGGCCGATGCATAGCCGTTACCGCGCTGCTCGGGCGGGGTGTAGACGGCGCTTATCGTCGCTCCGTTCGAGGTTCCCCGCGAGCTTCCCGCCATCGAGACAGGCCCTTCATCGTCCCAGATGGCGACCCTCCCAAACGCCATGAACCGCTCGACGATCCGTTCCGGATCGATCAGGGGCTGATCGGGGGTCGCCTCATCGTGGAACGCGCCGAACCACTCGATGAGGAGGTCGAAATCGTCCTTTTCCGCATCTCTCATCCGGCCGGGGACGCCGACGGGTGGGATGACCCGTCTGAGCGAATAGAGGCGCTCGCTCATCGCTTTTACCGCTGCCTCCCCGGTCCGCTCGGCCCAGATCCGGGCGAACCGCCCGGCTGTTCCTGCAATACCGATCACGCCCGGAAGATCGGGATCCAGCTCGAGCACGCGCTCTACGACCGCTTCGAGGGCGTCCGGCCGTCCCTCCTCGCAATGGATCACAAGGTTGTGCGGAGGGGTGCGAAGGGCTGCTGCGATCAGCTGTCCGCCCTCTTCAACCGTGTGGAGCAAAGGGGATTCCTCGCCGTAGGTTGCGCCCGTTTTGAGCCGGCCGGCGATGCTCAAAATCAAGCTGTTTCTCTCCTCCTCCGCCATCAGACGGCCTTCGACAGAGGCGAGGAATGAATCGACGCTTTCGTGCTCGATCAGCCTCATTTGCCCTCTCCCTCCAGAAGGTCGATGTAGGCACAGGCGACGAGATCCTCCCTTGCTATCCCCAGCTTCTCCATCAACCGGTTCGCGATCGCCGCGCCATCATCGACGTTTTCCCCCTCGTCGAGGACGACCTCGAGCTCGATGAACCCCCCCAGACCTTTCACCTCGTCCAGGTGGATCCGGGTGTTCCCCACCCGATATAGATGCCTTCTCTTTTCGACCTTCCCCCTGATCCCGATCGAAGGGGCGAGGACCTCCAGAAGGAGGTCCGGCCGTTCGACGGGGAATATGCAGTAGCTCGACTCCTTGGCGGAGGTGAGGTCCGGCCGTTCGTAGTAGATCAATTCGGATCTATCCCCTTGCATGCGGAGCTTCAGCCTCCCGCGGGGGACGGAGAAGAACGTGTCCGATTGCTCCAGGACCTCGGGAGGGGATCCGCTCAGCCTCTCCAGGGTCGAACGGATCCCTGCGGGATCCGAAAGCCGCGCTTTGATCTCGACGTTACGGCCCATCTGACCTCCCACGTGTCGAGCAGGATCGCCCCCCTAGTTTACCCGGAGCGGCCAGGGTCGGCGGCCGCTTCTCCTTGTGAAAGGGTTCGACTACAATGGTTCATCAAGGGAAAAGGAGGGAGCGATCTTGAAAAGCCTATTCTTGTTGATCGCTATGGTCGCCCTGATCGGAGTCGGGGCGAGCGCGCAGTACCACTACGCGTTCTACTACGACACGACCGGCGGGCAGGATCTCGAAGTGAACCTCCTGAATGCGATGCCGCGGGAGAACGGGTTCGCCCTGAGCGCCCACGACGCATACGGAGGGGAGCTCTGGTCGACCGAAGGGACCATCACCGGGAATCAGGCAGGGGTCATACGCCTCGGCGACTACGTACCGGCCTCGGATCTTGCCTGGGGTGTAGTCACCGTCGACAGCGTCGAACAGCTGGTCATCGGGCTCGAGTACTTCATGGAGGACGAGCTCGTAGCGATCGACACGATCTACCGGGAGGCTCCGGCACTGAACCCGAACGAGGACTTCTGGCTCGGCGCCTATTACAACCAGGTCGGGGAGTCGGAGACGGCGCTGATCGTCATGAACCCCTGGGAGACGACCGGCGGTTGCACGATCGTCGTCAGATCGTCGGACGGCCAGACGCTGTACCAGAGCGACTTCGTCCTCGGACCGCACGAATCGGAGTACGTCCCCCTGACGAACGAGATCGGGCACGGGAATCTCCTGTGGGGCTTCGTCGACGTCCGCATGACGGGGCAGTCGGTCGTCCTCGCCCTGGAATACTACGGCCGCGGCTGTGCCGGCCTCGAGATCGACAACGTCACCGAGTACTACTACTGATCGACCGCTCGCGGGGGGCGCCAAAGCGCCCCCGCGTCAGCGGGTTTCCCCGGCGGTTTTCTTCTTCTGGTACAACATCTCGTCCGCGCCGTGGACGAGCTCCTCTATCCCCCGCGTATCCCCAGGGGTCCATGTCGTCCAGCCGAAGTCCATCCTGACCCTCGCCCCGGGGAGGTTGTCCTCACACCATTCCTCTATCGCCTGAGCCAATCGGGCTTCGATCCGCTCGACATCGAGGGCGGTCTCGGGGAGTACGAACAGGAATTCGTCGCCGCCGTAGCGGACGACCCAATCGCTCTCCCTAAGTTGAGTTCGGATCACCCCGGCGATCCCGGCGAGGACCCTATCCCCCTCCTGATGGCCGAACCGATCGTTTATCTCCTTGAACCGGGCGAGATCGGCCATCATCAGGGTCAGCGGCCGGCGGTAGCGCTGCGAGCGTTTCAGCTCAGTCTGGATCGCGTCCTCGAAGTAGCTCCGATTGAGAAGGCCGGTGAGCGGATCCCGAAGGGCCTTCTCCCTGAGGATCGCCTCCGTCTTCACCCTCTCCGTTATGTCGAAGAACTGAACGGCTATCGCCTTCCCGGCCCTGTACTCGAGCGGATGGTGACCGACCGCGAGCCAGATCATCCGTCCGTCGCGGCGGATCGCCCGGAGGGTCTTCGCCCCGTCGGAGGGTCCCTCCCCCCTGTCCCAGACCGCGGGGCGATCGTCGGGATGGACGATCTGCCACCACGGGTTGAGGGCGAGGAGCTCCTCACGCGGATAGCCGAGGATCTCGCACGCGCGGGCGTTCACGTACCGGACGGCATCGTCCCGGATGATCAAGACCCCGGTCATCGCGCTCTCGGCGAGGATCCGGAAGGTCCGATGCGCTTCGGAGATCCGCTCGAGCTCGCACCCCTCCCGGATGGCGATAGAAGCGAGGGCGGCGGTCTCCTCCAGCCCCTCGATCAGGTCCCGCCCCGGCCGGAGCCCGTCCCGCGGATCGTCGACCGAGACCTGGCCGATGATCTTCCCATCGTCCCAGAATGGGATCAGAAGGGCGTCCCGGCTGTGCCATCCGTCCGGTCGGATGAAGATCCGCCGGCTTTCGATCAGGAAGGACGAAGCGGGAAGCCCCTCCCCCTCCGGATAGAAGTAGGAGTCGCCGATCCGCCATTCGGGCCGGTACCGTTCGCCGGATACGACGAGCCCATAGCTGAGGGCGGAGAGGATCCTCTTCTCCTCCTCCCACGTCAACCCGGAGCTCGCATATTCGATGATCCCGGTCTTGGAACCGTACTCCCCTGGGACGATAGGCTCCCCGTAGAACGAGACGATCGCCCGTTGGAACGGCGTCCGTCTGACGATACCCTCGACCAGATCGAGGAGGATCCGCCGGAGGGCACCCCACTCACGTCGGTAGTCCTCCATAACCGGGTCTTCCAATAGAGGCGATTCGTCCCGAACAGGCTCTCCCAACATCGACGGTTTACATTAGCTCCGAGCGCCCCTCAGGTCAAACCCCTCTCGGACACGTGTCCTCTCCCGAACAGACCGATTCCCTTCCCCGGACGGCCGATCCGCCCAATCCTAGAGAGGATAAAGGGGGAGAGAAATGGAGCTCGATCAGTGGATTGCACTCTATCGGGCCCTCATCGTCGAGGGATCGGGTAAGGAGCGGAACCTCTGGTCCGTATTCATCAGCGGGCTGATCGTGGAGAGCATCCTCTCGATCGCGGCGATCGTCATCCGGGCGTTCCCCTCCGATGTGATCGCCGTCCCATTCAGGCTCGGGTTCATATCCATCGCCCTCCTCGTCACCCTGATATGGCTCCTCTCCCTCGGCCGGATCTCCGCTGAGACGCGGCACATCTACAGCCTCCTGAGGAGCGTGGAGGGGAGGTTCGCCGGAGGCGAATTCCTGAGAAGCCTCTACCGGTTCACGAAGGGGGAGAAGGTATGCCTCCCCGACTCCGCTTGGACCTGCGATTCGTGGATCCCCTCGGTCCTCCGGCTCCCGGTTTGCGCGCGGATCTCCCCCTCGCTGCTGATCGATCTGGCCGCGACCGCCTTCTTCCTCGGCTGGATCGGCCTCCTCATCCTTGAGCTCTCCTAGGAGAGCTACTTCATCATCCCGACCTGAACATCCCTGAACCGAGCCGGTGCCGCCCCGTGTCCGGTGTGGGCGACCTGGCCGGGCTGCCCCTTCCCGCAGTTCGGCGTACCCCAGACGTGCCAGTGGTCCTCGTTGCAGATAGCGTCGCATCCGGCCCAGAACCTAGGGGTGATCCCGGTGTAGGTAGCGTTCTTCAGCATCCTTCCGAGCTTCCCTCCCTTGATCTCGTAGGCGAGCTCGGTCCCGAACTGGAAGTTCAGGCGGCGGTCGTCGATCGACCAGCTCTTGTTGGTGATCATGTAGATCCCATCGTCGGTGTCGGCGATCAGATCGTCGAGGGTCCACTCCCCCGGCATCAGGCTGACGTTGTTCATCCGGATGATCGGGATCCGGTTCCAGCCGTCGGCGCGCATCGCCCCGTTCGAACGCTCGGGGGCGTCGGGATGGATCTTACGGAGCCTGCTCGCCGTCTCACGCGATGTGAGATAGCCGACGAACATCCCTCCCCTGACGATGTCGGTCCGCTGCGCCGGGACCCCTTCGTCGTCGTATCCGTAGGTGCCGAGACCCCCTGGGGTGATGGCATCGGAGACGATGTTGACGATCTCAGAACCGTAGCGGAAGTTCCTGTACTTCTCCGGGGTGAGGAAGCTCGTCCCGGCGTACGCCGCCTCCGTCCCGAAGACCCGGTCGAGCTCGATCGGATGGCCGCACGACTCGTGTATCTGAAGGCCGAGCTGCGGGCCGTCGAGGATGATCGTCGTCACCTTGCTCGGACACTGGGGTGCCGAGAGGAGGGCGACCGCCTCCTCGGCGATCCGGCGGGCGTTACCGGGGACGTCCCACTCCTCGACGAACTCGTAACCGCTTGTCCCCTGGTGCCGGCCGAACGAGTTCGGGTAGGAGCGCTGCTGCATCTCCCCCTTCCCGACAGCGTTCACCGTCAGGCCTATCCCGGTCTCGATCAGGTCTTGCTCGATGTAGCTCCCCTCGGTGCTGGCGAACGTCTTCTCCTCGCGCTGGAAGGCCATCGAACCGCGGGCGACCATGATCCCCTCGACGGAACGGGCCTCCTTGTCCGCGGCGAGGAGGTGGTCGATCTTCTCCTCGAGCGAGACCTCGAACGGATCGATCTCGACCGGCGTCCGGTAGGTATCGCTATGGACCTCGGGTGGGCCGAGATCGACGTCCTCCTTCTTTGCCACCGCGCTCGCCTTGGCGATGGTAACGGCGAGCTTCGCCACGCGATCGATCTCCTCCTTCTCCAGCCGGTTGCTGCTGGCGAACCCCCATGCCCCATCGGCGATGACGCGGACCCCGAAGCCGAAGTTGGTGTCGAAGGAGAGGGCCTGCACCACGCCGTTCTTCACCGTGATCTCCTGCGTCGTCCGCCGGACGATCCTGATGTCGGCGTAGGACGCCCCTGCCACCTGTGCGACGTTTAGCGCCCGATCGGTGTATTCTCGCATCATCCCCTCCTAAAACTCCGTCGTACCGGTGAACGTGAAGCCATGGATCCGCGCCGCCGGCGCGCACGTCGCCATCGATCCCCAATCGCTCTTCACCATCTTCAGCTCGCTTCCGAGCATGTCGGCGTTTTCGAACGCCTCGAGGATGCTCTGAGTGAACCGGAGGTTCTTCAGCGGCCTTGTGATCTTCCCGTTTTCGATCAGGAACGTCCCGTCCCGGGTCATCCCGGTGAGGATCGTCTTCATCGGATGAACCGGGTTCGTGTAGTGGAACCTGGTCACCCATATCCCCCGCTCGGTTGCGGCGAGCATCTCCTCCTTCGTCGCCTGCCCCGGGGCCATGAACAGGTTGATCGGTATCGGCCCCATGGTGTTCGGAGCCGGAAGGCTGTGGCCGGTCGAGGACTTCCCCTCGCGGTTGGCGGTGAACGTGTCGTAGACGACCCCCTTGGCGATCCCGTTTTCGATCAGGACGACCTTCTGCTTCGGGACCCCTTCGAAGTCGAACGGGAGCGGTATCCCGCGCGGGTCGAGGCCGTCGTCCCAGATCGTGATCTTATCCCCGGTCACCTTCTGGCCGATCTTCCCGGTCATGAAGCTCCGCCCCTCCTGAACAGAAAGGGCCCCCATCCCGAGCCAGCCGAGGAAGAAGACCATGTCGGCGACCGCCTCCTCCTCGAGGATGACGGTGTACTCGCCCGGCTCGATATCGGTCGGATCGGCGCTTCTCACCGCTTTGTCGACCGCGACCTCACCGACCTTCGCCGGGTTCAGCCTCCGCACGTCGATCGAGGCCTCGGCGGCGTAGCCGGATCCGGTCTTCCCCATCACGACGGCCATCACCTCGGCGACCGTCCCGCGATGGTAGGCCATCACCCCGCGGGAGTTGGCGATCATCATCTCCTGCGCCTCGGTCGAGAAGGCCCCGGCCGCCTCCGCACCTCTCTTCTCAGAGCGATCGAGGATCTCCTTCGCCCCCTTCGCCCGCTCGATCGGGGTCGAGCCTGCCGTCGCCTCGACGTACGCCTCGACCTCCTCAATCGGTTTCGGCTCGGGGAGGGATGCGATCTCCGGGTTCTCCTGCTGGAAGCGGGCGACCGTCTCCGCCCTCTCCACGAGCTCCTTTAAGGCGGAATCGCTCGGGTCGTTCCCCGAGGCCACCCCGACCTTGTGTCCGATCACCGAACGGACGCGGATCGATACGTCCGTCTCGGAGACGTTCTGATGGATCGTGTTCGTCGCGAACCGCGTCAAGTGCGAGTCATTGGCAGCGATCATGACCTCCGTCTGATCCGCGCTCGCCTCGGCCAACACGCGCTCTGCGATCCCCTGTAAGTGGGTCCTTCCCAACACGTCGATTCCCCCTTCCGCTCGATCATCCGGTGAGCGTCCTTTGGCGGTGACGACTACGTTACGACGATCCGGATCGTTTTTCAATCGATCTACCTAAAGGAGACAGAACGAAATATACTCGTCTTCGGAGGTTCGATGGCACATAGGATCCTTGTGGTCGACGACGACAAGTGGGTCGTTCAGGCGATCCGCAGCTACCTCGAGCAGGCCCACTTCGAGGTCATAACAGCCTACAACGGGAAGGACGCCATCGCTCAATTCGAGCGGAACCGGCCCGATCTCGTCATCCTCGACTGGATGCTCCCCGAGATCGATGGCCTGTCGGTCGCCGAGCGGATCAGGCGGCGCTCCGATGTTCCGATCATCATGCTGACCGCCCGGACCGATGAAGTGGACCGGCTCACTGGGTTCCAGCACGGGGTCGACGATTACGTGGTCAAGCCGTTCAGCGCCCGCGAGCTCGAGGCGCGCGTCCGCGCCGTACTCCGCCGATCGGAGGAGAAGGGGACGCCGATCATCGAGGTCGGAGGGCTCCGCCTCGACCAGGAGGAGCGCCTCCTCTGGGTGGAAGGGAAACCGGTCGAGCTTCCGGCGATGGGGTTCGACCTCCTCGCGTTCTTGATGCGCCACCCGGGACGGGTCTTCACCCGGCTCGAGCTCCTTCAAGCCGTCCGGGGGGAGGACTACTCCGGGTTCGAGCGGTCGATCGATTCCCACATCAAGCGGCTCCGCCAGCGGATTGAACCGGACCCGCGCAACCCCCGCTACATCCTGACCGTGTTCGGGGTCGGCTACAAGCTGGCAAAGGGGGAGCGATGAGGGGCCCGATCGACCGGCTTTCACTCCAGACGAAGCTCCTGATCTCGTTCATCGTCGTAATCGTCCTCGCAACGACGATCGGATACCTGTTCATCAATCATTCGGTGAAGCGGGCGTTCTCCGACTTCACTGTCCGCAGCTTCACGATCCAGGACCAGATCCTCCTCGAGCTGATCATCAGTTACTATCGGCGGACCGGATCGTTCGACCGAGTTATCGAGATCCTGAAGGAGAGCCCACGCGAGGTCCCGGTCCTCCTCATCGACCCGGACGGTAAGGTCGTCTACTCTCCGGACGAACGCTACCTCGGCCGCCACCTCTCCGAAGAGCAGCTCCGCGAGGGGGAACCGATAATCCTTCCGAACGGGGACGTCTGGAGGTTCGTCCCCTACAGGGCCAGCCCGGTGAGGGCGTCCCTCGAAGAGGGATTCCTCAAGGCGACGCGGCGGGCGCTCGTCCTCGCCGGATGGGCAGCGGCGGCGGCCGGGATCATCATCTCCCTGTTCCTCCTCCGTCACATGACGCGGCCGTTGCGAAGGCTCGATCGAGCGGCGAAAAGGATCGCAGCCGGAAAGCTCGACGAACGGGTCGAGATAAAGACATCGGATGAGATCGGACACCTCGCCTCATCGTTCAACGAGATGGCAGAGAGCCTCGAGCGCGCCGAGGAGGCAAAAAGGAGGATGATCGCTGACATCTCCCACGAGCTGCGGACCCCACTGACCGCCCTCCGTACGGCGATCGACGGGCTCCGCGACGGGCTGATCGAGCCGGGTGAGAAGACCTACGCCGCCCTTCAGAACAGGGTCATCCTCCTAGCGAGGCTCGTCGCCGACCTCCATCAACTGGCACTCGCCGATGCCGGTCGGCTGTCGATCGAGCGGAGGCCGACCTCCCTTGAGGGAGTGATTGACGGGATCCTGGAGACGATCGGGGTCCAGCTCGAGGATTCGGGGATATCCCTCGACAGGTCGATCGAACCGGGCCTTCCTCCGGTCGACGTCGACCGGCAGCGGATCGAACAGGTCCTGCTAAACCTTCTCGCAAACGCGCTCCGCCACACCCCGGAGGGGGGGAGGATCCGGATCTCGGCGGAAGAGGACGATCAGGGGCAGGTCAGCGTCTGCGTCTGCGACACCGGGCCGGGGATCAAACCGTCCGATCTCCCCCGCATCTTCGAGCGGTTCTACCGCGCGGACGAGGCGAGGACGAGCGAGGGAGGGGCCGGGCTCGGCCTCCCGATCGCAAAGGCGCTGATAGAGGCACACGGGGGGAGGATATGGGTGGAGAACCCGGACGATGGAGGGGCGTGCTTCCACTTCACCATCCCGATCGCAAATGATGGGCCGCCGCCCGGATGAGGCGGCGGCCCGGTAAGGCGGACGACCTAGCTTCTACTCCACGTAGCTCAGCTTGAGCTCAAGCGTCTCCACGAGCTGTCGGAGGAGATCCACCTTCTTCTCCGCAAACCGTTTCATCATCGGCTTCGGCCCTAAGCCCTCGTGGCTACCCTCCCTTACGGCGAGGGCCTGGTCCCGCTCGGAGCCGGACTGGAAGCGGCTTGCCAACCGCTCGGCAATCCTTCCCCTGACTCCACCCTGCTCGGAAGCGCCATGCCCAAACCGGGGGTCCCTCTCCACGGATGAGCGGTCGGGGCCGATCATACCTCCCCTTCCGAACCGCGGTCCGGCCCCCTCCGGCTCGAACAGCCCGGGTAGGGCCCCCCGGAGGATCTCACCCTGCTTCATCGTCAGGGTACCGGCGATCTCATCGAGCGCCGCTTCCATGTCGTCGCGGAGCCCCTCCTGCGCGGATGACATCTGATCGTGGAACGCCGCGATCGCTTGGTCGAGATCATCGGCGCTACCGTTGAACTGAAGCATCCGATCGTAGAACTCCTCCCGCCGGGAATCGAGCGCGTCTATCTCGGTCAGGATCCCGGCGAGGGCATCGTGGATCGTCTCCATCTGATCCCTCGTCAGCTCGAGCCGGTTTATGAGGATCACCATCCCCAGGTTCGCCTGATCGGTCGGGTCTCCCTTATCTCCGGATAGGACCTGCGTGCTCGCCGGTATCGCGGCCAGAAGGCCGATCAAAAGGGCGAAGGCGACCATCTTCGTTCTGTTCTTTCTCATGACACCATCCTCCTTTTCTGCGATTTGGAGCTAGACTAACCGGGACAAGTGAAGGAGCCGGTCCAGACCTGTGGCAGGAATGTGAATGGTTCACCCCTTCATAGTGATGGGATATGGAGTATCCTTAAAGAAAAGGGGGGAAGGATGAAAAAGGTCGTTCTTGTAATCCTGTTGGTCCTCGGGCTCTCCTCCCTCGGATCGGCCTCTCCGCCTCGGGTGCTTTGCACTACGACAATCATCAGTGATGTGGTCGGTCAAATCGGCGATGATGACATCGAGCTCTCCGTCCTCCTTCCGGTGAACGCCGATCCGCACGGCTTCGAGCCGACGCCGAAGGATATCGCACAGATCTCCGATGCCGACATCGTCTTCATCAACGGGGCCGACCTCGAGCTCGGGCTTCAGCCGTTCCTCGAGGCGGCCGCGGGTCGGATCGTCTCCCTCTCCGAGCATCTCCCCCTCCGCCGGCTAGAAACAGAGGGAGGGAGCGAGTGGTTCGACCCGCACGTCTGGTTCGACCCGAGAAACGTGATGACCTGGAGCGCGGTGATCGCAAAGACGCTGGGGGAGCTCGATCCGGCTAACCGCGGTTCCTACGAGGAACGGGCCTCCGAATACCGAAGCGAGCTCGAGGAGCTCGATTCATGGATCGTTGAGCAGGTCGGGAAGATCCCTCCAAGTAAGAGGAAGCTCGTCACCGACCACGCCGCGTTCGGCTACTTCGCCGCCCGGTACGGGTTCGAGCAGGTCGGTACGGTCTTCCCCGGGTTCAGCACCCTCTCCGACCCATCGGCGCGGGAGATCGCCGACCTCGAGGATAAGATCCGATCGCTCGGCGTTCCGGTGATCTTCGTCGGAACGACGGTGAACCCCTCCCTAGCCGAACGGATCGCCTCCGATACGGGGACGAAGGTCGTCTTCCTGTACACCGGTTCGTTGAGCCGGCCGGACGGGCCAGCGGGGAGCTACATCGCCCTCATCCACTACGATGTCGAGGCGATCGTGACCGCCCTTTCGGAGGCGAAGTGACCGCCCGGCCGGCTGCGCATGAGGTAGGGGCCCCGGCGATCGCCGTATCCGTCCTCTCCGCCGGATACGACGACCGCCTTGCCTTATCCGATATCTCGTTCGAGGTTAAGGAAGGGGAGCGACTCGCGGTCGCCGGCCCGAACGGGGCGGGGAAGAGTACGCTTCTGAAGGCGATAGCAGGGCTCCTCCCCCCACAAACGGGAAGGATCAGGGTATTCGGCCATCCACCGAAGGGGCACATCTGCATCTCCTACGTCCCCCAACGGAGCGAGGTCGATTGGAGGTTCCCGGTCACCGTATTCGACGTCGTGATGATGGGGCGGACCAGGAGGCTCGGGGTCTTCCGCCGGGCGCGCCCCGCAGACTGTAAGCTCGTCAAGTCGGCCCTCGATCGGGTCGGCCTCCTTCCCCTCGCCTCCCGCCAGATCGGTCAGCTCTCCGGCGGGCAGCAGCAGCGGATGTTCATCGCCCGGGCGCTCGCCCAGGAGGCGGAGATCATCCTGATGGACGAGCCGTTCGCCGGCCTCGATCCCGGATCGAAGAGCGGGGTGATCTCCCTCCTTGAAGATCTAGAAGGAGTGACGATCCTCGTCGCCCTCCACGACCTCGGGATCGCCACCTCCCACTTCGATCGGGTCCTCCTCCTCAACAAGACCCTCCTCGGGATCGGCTCGCCGACCGACGTCCTGACCCCGCCGGTCCTCCAGCGGGCGTACGGGAGCTGCCTGCGGATGGTGAAGACAGACGATGGGGTCCTCGTCGTCCAGGACACCGCCTGTTCGGGAGGTCGACCATGAGCGTGATCGAGGCGATTGCTGCCCCGTTCCGCTATCCGTTCATGGTCCGGGCGCTGGTCGCGTCCGTCCTCGTCGGCGGGCTGAGCGCGATCGTCGGGTCGTACGTCGTCCTCCGTTCGATGGCCTTCCTCGGCGACGCCATCGCGCACTCCGTCCTCCCCGGGGTCGCCGTCGGGTTCCTCGTCTCCGGCCGGGGCGACCGGAGGGCCCTCTTCTGGTGGGCGCTCTTGACGGCGATCCTCGTCTCCCTCGGGGTCGGTTGGACGAGCAGACAGGGCCGGATAAAGGAGGAGACGGCGATCGGTATCGTGTTCGCCGGGATGTTCTCCCTCGGGATCGCGCTGATGTCGACCGTCCGCGGGTTCGCCGTCGACCTCGTCCACTTCCTGTTCGGGAACGTCCTCGGCGCCTCGTCCTGGGACATAACGATGATCGCCATATTCGGCGGGGGCGTCATTCTGATCATCTTCCTCTTCTACAAGGAGTTCCTGATCGTCTCGTTCGACCCGACGCTCGCCACGACCCTCCGCCTCCCGGTCGCCTCCTACCGGTACCTCCTCCTCATCCTGATCGCGACAACGGTCGTCGTCTCCCTCCAGACGGTCGGGCTCGCCCTGATGCTCGCGATGCTGATCACGCCGGCTACGACCGGGTATCTCCTCGCCAGGAGGCTGCCGGGGATGATGGCGATCGGCTCTGCAGTCAGGATCCTCTCCGGGATCATCGGGCTATACCTCTCCTTCTACTTCGGGATCGCCTCCGGTGCGGCGATCGTCCTCGTGGCGATCGGCTTCTTTTTGATCGTCCTTCTCATCTCACCCCGCCGCGGGTTCATCCGGCGGATACTCAGATCGGCAAAGGAGGGAGGATGAACCGGCTGAGCGACGAAGAGGTGAGACGTTACATCAGACAGATCATCCTCCCGGGGATAGGTCCGGCCGGCCAGGAGAAGTTGAGGGATGCGGCCGTCCTGATCGTCGGGGTCGGAGGGCTCGGAAGCCCCGTCTCCCTCTACCTCGCCGCCGCCGGAATCGGGAGGATCGGGCTCGTCGATCACGACTCGGTCAGCCTTTCTAACCTGCAGCGGCAGGTGATCCACTCGACAGAGGAGATCGGCCGGCCGAAGGTCGAATCGGCGGCAAAGCGGCTCTCCGCGCTGAACCCGAAAATCGAGATCGAAACCTACGCCGAGCCGTTCACCTCGTCATCGGCCGAGCGGATCGGCCGGGGATACGACCTGATAGTCGACGGGACGGACAACTTCCCAGCCCGCTACCTGATAAACGATCTCTCGCTGAAGCTTCGGATCCCGTTCGTATACGGCGCGATCTTCCGGATGGAGGGTCAGGTGAGCGTCTTCCCCGGTGAAGGTGGGCCGTGCTACCGCTGCCTCTTCCCCGAGCCTCCCCCTCCGGAGAGAGTTCTAACCTGCGAAGAAGCCGGGGTCCTCGGCATCGTTCCGGGGACGATCGGGACGATCCAGGCGACCGAGGCGATCAAGCTGATCCTCGGGATCGGAACCCCGCTCGCCGGCCGCCTCCTCGTCTACGACGCGCTCACCATGCGCTTCGAGACGATCGCGATATCGCAGGACCCCGACTGCCCGGCCTGCACCGTTCCGCCTGAGAAGATCGAGCTGACCGACTACCACGGTTTCTGCGGGGTACCGACCGAAGGACCCGGCCTCCCGGAGGAGGCGCGGATCAGTCCGCTAGAGCTGAAGGGGCTGATCGATGCGGGGGAGAGGATCAGGCTGATCGACGTCCGCCAGCCTTCCGAGTGGGAGATCTCCCACATCGAGGGTACGGAGCTCGTCCCGCACGATCGGTTGGCCGAATGGATGAAGGATTCCGACAGGGGAGAGAGGATCGTCGCCATCTGCAAGAGCGGGGAGCGCTCGGCCTTGGTCGTCTCCCTCCTCCGGGAGGCCGGGTTCGAGCGGGCGATGAACCTGGAAGGGGGGATCGACCGGTGGAGGGATGAGGTCGACCCCTCCCTTCCTGACTACTAGATCCTCTCCGTCTTCTCCTCGAAGGCAATCCCCATCGACTCGAGCTCGTCGAGGACCGGCCTGTAGATCTCGGGGATCGTCGGTATGTGAACGCCGGTCAGATCGATCTTCCCCTCTAGGATCAGCTTCGCCGCGACCGCGGCCGGGAGCCCGACGAGCCGCGACATCGCCGTGTCCCCGTTAGGTATCCCGTACTCGATCAGGGTGGCGGTGATCCTCTCGGTGCGATCCGGGTACTCAGCGACGAACTCGTGCTGCATCACGAGCATGTCCCGCTCGCCGGGGGCGTACTGCATCTTGGGGAGCATCAACGAAGCGAGGACGTCGAGATAGGAGCGCGCCCCCTCCGGGACCGGCTCGGCGCTGAGGAGGCCCAACCATTCAAGATCGCTCAATACCTTCGAATCGATCGGGAGGCCGAGGGCGCGGGCGAGGTCTCCCTTCAGGTCGGTACCGTCCGAGCCGATCAACCCGGCGGTCATCCCCGCAAGGGTCATCCCCGAGAGATCGCGCTCCTCCTCGTCCAAGAGGCCGAGGTCGACGATCCCCTTCAGAGTATCGCACCAGCCGGGATAGCGGAGGGTACCGCGGAACATCTCCCGGACCGAATCGATCCGGTAGCTTTCGATGTAGGGGAGGGAGTCGCGGTTCGGATAGACCTCGAGCTCACCGAACCCCTCGATCTTACAGGTCCAGTGGTGGGCGAACAGCTCGGCCGCAGGGACATCGACGACCTTCTCGTCCTTCAGGTAGCGGGCCGGGTTCTTCCCCGCGAGGAGGACGCCGCGCGGTGCCCAGGAGAACTTGTATCCGAACGGGTTGTCGTTCGCCTCGGGAGCGGGGAGGCCCCCGGTGTTCGACGTGAACGAGACGAGCTTACCGCCCGCATCCTTCACCCGATCGATCACCCGCATCGCCGACATGTGATCGATCCCGGGATCGACCCCGATCTCGTTCAGCAGGAGGACGCCGGCGTCGCGCGCCGCCCGATCGAGGGAGAGCATCTCATCCTTGGCGTAGGAGGTCGTAACCATCTGCTTTCCATGCTTGACGCACAGCCGGGCGACGGTCGGGTGGTAGAGGTACGGGAGGAGGCTGACCGAGAGGTCATGATCGGCGATCAGGCCCTCGAGGGCCTCCTCGTCGTGAACGTCGAGGCGGAGGGCCGTCCCGTTCTTCGCACCCCCGACGAGGCGCTTCGCCTTCTCGAGCGTCCGGCTCGCCACCGTAACGGCGAACCGATCGACATCCAACAGATAACGGACGAGCGGGCCGGCGACCAGGCCGGCCCCGAGAACAAGTACCCGCTTCACTTTTTCTCTCCTTTATTCGGGCCTTCCGGCCCGGTGTAGATATCTCTCGATGTACCGATAGTCCGGGGTCAGCTCGCCGCGGTGGGCGATCACCGCCCGCTTCACCGGCGCGGGGAGGTCGAGATCGTCGAATCCGACCGAATAGTCGGCCGAAGCGATCGCCGGGATGAACCCCTTCAGTATCCGGCTGAAGTAGGCCGACGACTCCCGCGGAAGCTCGCTCGGGAGGATGTCGACCGCCATTATCACCGGTCCCTCCCCCTCGACGCCGGAGCGCGCATCTCCGCTCTTGACATCGTATACGTAGACCGGATCGTCCGGCTCGGTCGCCTTCACCGTCACCTCGATCCCGCCCTCGACATCGCAGCTGATGTCCCCGATCGCCCGGAGCTTCGGCCCATCCCCCGAGTAGAGGCTCCTTATCGCCCCTTTGGTAACGAGCCGCGGATAGCGCGGCTCCCAGTAGATGCAGTTCAAGAGGACGTGAAGATGGGGAAGGTAGCGTTCGAACGCGCCGCGGTAGCGCTCGGGATGCTCGTAGTACTCCTTAAGGTCGAACGGCCTGCTCCGATCGAGGCGGAGGACAGTGTCCTCCTCGCGGAAGACGACCTTGACGATCGGCTCTTTCTTCCGACCTTCCTTGTAGGTGCCATTTAGGAGCTCCGCCGCGGAGACCTCCCTCAGCGGGAGGAGGTCGATGATCCCCTGCGCCCCCTTGGAGACGTTCCCGTATCCGGCGATCCCGATGACAAGGGGAGATATCTCATCGGGGAGGCCTTCTTCCCCGATCCTCGCGGCGACATCCCGGATCGCCCCTTTCGCCGCCTCGAGGTCGGGGTAGGTCGAGGCCTGGGAGATCCCCAAGAATGGGGTTTCGATCCCCTCCCAGGCGAGCCTCAGGCCGAGGGTCCACAGGGTGTCGATCGCGCCGGCGAGCCCGGCGAAGTTCCCGAAGAAGATCAGCCTTTTGCCGGCGTCATCGACGATCCTCTCGTAATCGATGATCGTGCAACGAAGATCGAGGGCGCGCCTGAGCATCGGCATGTTCGCCGGCTGCCCCTTTATCGTATGGGAGAAGAAGGTGTAGACCTTCCCCTCCTCGAACACGTCGATCGGGATCTCCTTCAGGCCGACGATCACCGGTGCCTCTTCGAGCGAGTCGACGACGCGAAGGCCGAGCCGCCGATAGTCATCGTCGGGGAAGGCGCGCTTGTCCGAAGACTGGACGATCACCTCAATCCCGGATGAGGCGATCTCGGCCGCGTCCTCGGGGACGAGCGGGGTCCGCCGCTCCCAGTGGTACATGTCCTCGCGCCGGATGCCGATCGCCTTCGCCACTTGGAAACCTCCTCGGATCGCCGATCCGCTCGGCGGTTTCCGGAAGTATAGCTGAGGAGAGATCGGCCGGCAATCGCCCTTTAGAAAGACTTAAAGATCCGCGCCGTCGGCCGGCCGGGGGCGGAGACCTGAAGGTCGAGGAAGTACCCGAACGGGGTCTGGATCGCCTCGTATCCCGAGCCGGTAAGCCGCCCCTCAGCCCCGTCGAGGACGGCCTTTGCGAACCCCGGGGATGCCTTCGACTCAGCGAGATGGGCGAAGGAGTGAAGGACGACCCTATCGGTATCGTTCTTCCGCGCCGCCCATTTGAGAACCTTGACGAGCTTCGTCTCGATCCCGGATCGATCGGCCTCGTCCGATTCCTCGAGGTGGATGAACCCGACGAGGGCATCGGTGATCGTCCGCTCCTGATCGAGATCCGGCTCGGTCTCGACCGTCTTCATCGCCGTCCGGTAGGAGAAGGAATCGGCGTAGATCAACAGGAGCTTCATTCCGAGCGATCGTATGCCGGATCGTCCCCCGAGGCAACCGATGCCCCCCTCCTCCCGAAGAACCTCCAGATCAGGCCGGTAGCGAGGAGGTAGGTCCCGATCGTGATCGGAAAGAGCGGACCGAAGCCGTACCCTTCCTGGATCTGACCGCTAGCGAGGGCGCTCAACCCGCGCGTCCCCTGCCAGCTCATCTGCATCAGCGCGCTCGCGGTCGGCCGCTTCTCGGCCGAGACGGCGTCCATGGCGAAGGCGGTGTAGAGGGGGTTCGCCATGTTCATCAGGCTCGCCCGGGCGAGGAAGCCGATCGAGGCGACGGTCAGGATCGGGACATAGCCGAGGGCGACGAGAAACGGGATCGAGAGGAGCTGGACCGCGATCACCGCCCCGATCCTGGAGAACCGCTCGGCGATGATCGGCCCGAGAAGCGTCGCCCCCGCCATCACGAGTGACTGGAAGGCGAACAGCATCCCGACGTAGGCGTCGGAGAGGCCGAAGCGGGTCCGAAGGAAGATGTTCAGGAACGGGACGAGCGCGCCGGCCCCGAACCCGATCAGAACCTGGGGGAAGAAGAGTTTAAGGAGAGGGCCGGGGGGGCGGAACATCTCGGAGATCCTCGGCCGGGGAGCCTGCGGAGAGCCGCTTTCGGGGCGGGCGACCCGGAGGAGGGGGACGATCGATACGGCAAATATCCCGGCGGCGACGAACAGGGAGGAGCGGTAGGCGAGCGGGTCCTCCGCCCCGACCGAGAGGATCCGGGAGAAGAGGGTGGGGAGGACCCCGGCGAGGAGGAACCCAAAGAAGCTCGACATGGTCCGGGTGGCGAACTGGACGCTGAACAGGTGCGTCCGTTCCGTCTCGCCGCTGTTCTCGGCCATGAACGGGGCGTTCGTCACCTGGAGGATCGTCCGGCTGAGCCCCCGGAGGATCGAGAAGGCGACGAGAGCGATCGCACCGGTCGAAAGGGATATCCCGACTAGCGATCCGACCATCGCCACCGCGCCGAGGAGGAGGGTCGAGCGGAACCCGAGCCGCTGGCCGATCATCCCGGTCGGGATCGCCGCGACCGTGATCACAATCGGGGGAAGAGCGACGAGGAGGCCGAGGAACGCCCGGCCCTCCCCGAGGCTGAGGACGTAGAAGTTGAACAGGAGCCTGAGGATCCCGAGGGAGAACCCGCTCGCAAAGCTGTACAGGAGGTAGAGCCTCGCGTTCGGGCCGAAGCGCCGCAGCTGGGATCCGTAGTTGCGCAGTCCGTTCATGGAACCGAATTATACGGGCCGCCAACCGGGTGACAGGGCGGCCCATCCCCTCCCGCAGATCGTCCAAATCCGAACGTCTCTTAGAAACGGGTGTTATCATCAGGGTTATATCGGGCAACAGGGGTGATCGCTATGCATCGGACGATACACAAGCCGATCGTCGGAATGACCGTTTTCGCCCTCCTTCTGGGGGTCCTCTTCCTTCCAGCCCTGGCCCAGGGTAGTCCGAGCGAGCTCGTCATCGCCGTCGCGCGGTTCGACGACCGATCGGGCTCCGGGCTTGCGAACGTTGGGGGCGGGGTCGCCGACCTCCTCGTCGAAAGGCTGGTCAACGCGGGATACCGGGTGGTCGAGCGGGAGGAGAGCGACTCGATACTGGCCGAGCGCGGATTGAACCCGCTTCTCACCGGAGACCTCGCCGAAGCGGCCCGCCTCGTCGGGGCGGATCTCCTCCTGATCGGGAGCGTGACGAAGGTCGACATACAGGA
>QMQL01000003.1 GCA_003650505.1 Candidatus Acetothermia bacterium
GCCCTGCACTCGGCCTCCAACTCGCGGTGCAGGCGAGCCGCCTCCTCGGGGAACGACTTGACTAAGCTCGCGTATCGCACCTCGCTCATCAGAAACTCGTGGAAGTCGCCGGATGGTTCCTTGGAATCGAGCTGGAACGGGTTCTTCCCCTGGGCCTTCAGACGGGGATCGTAGCGGTAGAGAGGCCAGTATCCCACCTCGACGGCGAGTTTCTCCTCCTCCTGTACTTTTCCCATCCCCTTGCGCAGCCCTTGGTTGATGCACGGCGCATAGGCGATGATGATGCTCGGACCGGGATAGGACTCGGCTTCCTGGAACGCCTTCAGGCATTGGTTCATATTCGCCCCCATCGCCACTGAGGCGACGTAGACATAACCGTAGCTCATGAACATTCGCCCGAGGTCCTTCTTCTTCGTCTTCTTTCCGGAAGCAGCGAACTTGGCCACCGCCCCGAGCGGGGTCGACTTGGACGATTGTCCTCCGGTGTTGGAGTAGACCTCGGTGTCGAGGACAAGGACGTTCACGTCCTTGTTCATCGCGAGGACGTGGTCGAGCCCGCCGTAGCCGATGTCGTACGCCCATCCGTCCCCGCCGATGATCCAGATCGACTTCTTGGTGAACAGATTGCGCATCCCGAGGATCTCGTTGAGGAGCGGATCGTCTCCTGCTTCCTTCTCAAGGAGGGAGGCCATCCGCGCGCCCGCCTCCCGCGAGCTCCGCGGGTCGTCCATCCCGGCGAGCCATTCCGCCATCGCCTCCCGCAGTGCGGGAGAGGCCTTTTCCTTCGCCTCCTCGACCAGCCGGGCGAGCCGGGCGCGTCGCGCCTCGAGGGCGAGCTTCATCCCGAACCCGTACTCGGCGTTGTCCTCGAACAGGGAGTTGGCCCATGCAGGGCCACGCCCCTCCCGGTTTACGGTGTAGGGGACGGCAGGGGCCGACCCCCCGTAGATCGAGGAACAGCCGGTGGCGTTGGCGATCAGCATCCGATCGCCGAACAGCTGGGTGGCAAGCTTGACGTAGGGGGTCTCGCCGCATCCGGGACAGGCACCGGAGAACTCGAACAGCGGCTGGAGGAATTGGCTCCCGGTGACGGTATCCGCGTTCGCCTTCTCGGGATGGCCGGGGAGCCTCTCGAAGAACCTCCAGTTGCCGACCTGGGGATCGAGCTGGGTGGCGATCGGCTTCATGGTGAGGGCCTTGTTTCCCTTCATCCCCGGGCAGATGTCGGCGCAGTTCCCGCAGCCGGTACAGTCGAGGACGCTTACCTGAACCCGGAATCGGAGCCCTTCCAACCCCTTCCCCCGCGCCGGGACGGTGACGAACTCCTCAGGAGCGCCGGCGAGCTCCGCGTCGGTAGCGAGCGCCGGCCGGATCGCGGCATGAGGGCAGACGAACGAGCAGAAGTTGCACTGAATGCAGTTATCCGGATCCCACTCCGGGACGTTTATCGCCACCCCACGCTTCTCGTAGCGGCTCGTCGCGGTGGGGAAGCTCCCGTCGGGCCCGGTCCAATCGTAGTTCCCGTCGAGCTCGGCGGAGAACGCACTCACCGGAAGCTTGTCCCCTTCCTGGAGCTCCATCGGCCGCATCACCTTCAGGACCCACTCGGGGACCTCCGCTTCGCCGGTCGTCCCGGCTCCGCTCGCATCGGCCCATGATGCAGGGACCTCGACCTCGATCAGGTTGTCGAGGGCGGCGTCGACTGCGGCGTAGTTCATCCGGACGACCTCCTCACCCTTCCGGCCGTAGGTCTTCTCTATCGCCTCCTTCAGCCGCTCTATCGCCTCCTCCACCGGGAGGACGCCGGCGAGCTTGAAGAAGACGGTCTGCATGATCATGTTGATCCGCCCTCCGAGGCCGACCTCGGAGGCGATCTTCACCGCGTCGATCGTATAGAACTTGAGGTTCTTCTCGGCGATCGTCCGCCTGAGGGCCGCTGGGAGGTTCTTCTCCAGCTCCGCCCCGGTCCACGGGCAATTCAACACGAATATGCCGCCGTCCTTGATCCCGGCGAGGAGGTCGTACTTGTGGACGAATGCCGGGTTGTGGCTGGCGATGTAGTCGGCGTTCTTGATGAGGTAAGGCGACTGGATCGGAGATTTCCCGAACCTAAGGTGGGACATGGTTATCCCGCCCGACTTCTTGGCGTCGTAGGCGAAGTACCCTTGAGCGTACAGATCGGTGTTGTCCCCGACGATCTTGATCGCGCTCTTGTTCGCCCCGACCGTCCCGTCGGCACCGAGTCCCCAGAACTTGCACTGGATCGTCCCCTCAGGTGCGACATCGATCTCCTCCCCGACCGGGAGAGAGGTCCCGGTGACGTCGTCGGTTATCCCGACGGTGAAGTGGTCCTGCGGTGCATCTTGTGCCAGGTTGTCGAAGACCGCCCTGACCATCGCCGGGGTGAAGTCCTTCGACCCGAGGCCGTAGCGGCCGCCGACGATGATCGGCGGGTTCAGAGAGCCGAATGCCATCGTCCGGACGTCCTGATAGAGCGGCTCGCCGAGCGCCCCCGGCTCCTTCGTCCGGTCGAGGACGGCGACCTTCTTCGCCGTCTCGGGGACGACCGCGAGGAAGTGCTCGCTCGACCACGGCCGGTAAAGCCTGACCTTGATCAGACCGACCTTCTCCCCATGGCGGTTCAGGTAGTTGACGGTCTCTTCGATCACGTCGCAGGCCGAACCCATGGCGACGATGATCCTCTCGGCGTCCGGAGCCCCCACATAGTCGAAGGGGCGGTATTCCCGTCCGACGAGCTCGCCGACCTCCTTCATCGCCTCGGCGACGATTTCGGGGACGGCGAGGTAGTAGCGGTTCGCCGCCTCCTTCGCCTGGAAGTAGATATCCGGGTTCTGCGCCGTCCCCCGCAGGTGGGGATGATCCGGGTTCATCGCCCGCCTACGGAACGCCTCGATCGCCTCCCATGGGGCGAGCTTCGCCATCTCCTCATAGGGGATCACCTCCACCTTCTGGATCTCATGGGAGGTGCGGAACCCGTCGAAGAAGTGGAGGAACGGGACCTTCGCTTTGAGCGCGGCGATATGGGCGACTAGCCCGAGGTCCATCACCTCCTGCACCGAGGAGGAGGCGAGGAGCGCGAACCCGGTCTGCCGCGTCGCCATGACGTCGGAATGGTCTCCGAATATGGAGAGGGCATGCCCGGCAACGGCCCGTGCTGAGACGTGGAAGACGGCGGGGAGGAGCTCACCGGCGATCTTGTACATGTTCGGGATCATCAGCAGGAGCCCCTGTGAAGCGGTGAACGTCGTCGTCAAAGCTCCGGTGACGAGGGAGCCGTGCACCGCACCGGCGGCGCCGGACTCGGCCTGCATCTCGGTGACGCGGAGCGTCTGGCCGAAGATGTTCTTCCTCCCGTGTGCCGCCCATGCGTCGGCGATCTCCCCCATCGGCGAGCTCGGGGTGATCGGATAGATCGCCGCGACGTCGCTCATCGCATAGGCGACGTGTGCCGCCGCCGTGTTCCCATCGATCGTCAGCATCTTCTTCTCCATATCGCTCCCTCCTCGGCGATGCAACTAGTGACTGAGTGGTCGGCTTCGAACGCATGATTGTAGCGGCCGGTTCTGCCGCGTACAACGCCGAGACCCGATTCGACCATCGCCTGTCTAGCTCAGCCGGCAGCAAGGAATAAGCGCTTTGCATCCCCTTGACAAAGGAGGTCATGGGATGAAACGGCTGATCGCGTTTTTTGAGGGAAAGGGAACAGATCGCTGTTTCCCTTCCCTCGACGTTTGGTTCGCGGCACGTGCCGCCTTTCTTGTACAATCCGCACGCTAGAACCGGCAGGGCAGGAGGCTAACGTGGCCGAAGGGATGACGATCGGACGATCGGCCGATCGGAAGGAGGGCGGAAAGAAGGACTCGACCGCCCTCGAACTCCTCGCCCATTACGGTCCGGTCGAGGTGACCCGGTACCGGAGCGCAACCAGGAAGCACTTCTACCTCGATGCCCAGGACGAGTGGAGCGGTTTCGAGTTCATATACGTCCTCGAGGGGAAGCTGGCCTTCGAAGACGATGGAAAGCGGATCGAGTTTCATTCCGGGGATTGCTTTCACCATCGCGGCCTCCCGAAGCGCGCCTACTTCCGCGTGGAGGAGGACGCTATCCTCCTGATGGTCTCCTCCCCGCCGAGTTATCACCTGGTCCGGGAAGAGATCCAGAGCCTGATGGCACTCGCCCGCTCGGTCGAGGAGAAGGACGCCGCCTACCTCCACGACGTCGGGAAGGTGAAGGTCCCGGACGAAATCCTGAACAAGGCCGAACCCCTCACCGAGGAGGAATGGGAAGAGATGCACCGTCATCCCGAGTACGGGGCGGAGATGCTGAACGAGAAGGAGTTCCTCCGGACCGCGGCGATGATCGTCCGCGCCCATCACGAGCGCTACGATGGGAGGGGCTACCCGGACGGCCTCGAGGGAGAGGAGATCCCCATCGAAGCGCGGATAATCGCCGTCGTCGACACATACGATGCGATCACCTCCGAGCGGCCGTACCAACCGGCTCTCGGCAAGAAGAAGGCGCTAGAGGAGCTCAGGAACGGAGCCGGCTCCCAGTTCGACGCACGTGTGGCGGAGGCGTTCATCGCGATGGTGGGAGGGGATGATTAAGTTCGGTTCCTCTCGGTTCAGGCACCTTTACACCCTCGTCCCGCTCGGGGGAGGGGTCGGCCTGGTGATCGGCCTCATATTCCGCGACATCACGTTCGGGGTCCTCATCGGAGCCGGATTCGGCCTCCTCTACGGACTCCTGTTCGCCATCCGAAACCCGAGATAGCCCTCCTACAGGGAGGGCATCTTCTGCTCGATCACCCGTTTCAGGTTGGGGAGGCCTATCTCCTGAAGCTCGTAGCGGACGCGCGTCGTCGGGACCTTGAACCGGATCAACCGGGTCAGGTCGATCGGGGTCCCGATCACGACCGCATCGCACTCGACCCGATCGATCGTCTCCTGGAGGTCGGCGAGCTGCTTCTCCCCGTATCCCATCGCCGGGAGGAGTTTACCGATCTTCGGGTATTTCCTGTACGTCTCTGCGATGGAGGCGACGGTGTACGGCCGGGGGTCGACGAGCTGGATCGCGCCGAACCGGTTGGCAGCTATCACCCCGGCCCCGTACTCCATCCCCCCGTGCGTCAGGGTCGGGCCGTCCTCGATCACCAGCACACGCTTGTCGCGGATCACGGAGGGATCGTCGACCTGGATCGGGGATGCCGCCTCGATGATCGTCGCGGTCGGGTTCATCGTGGTCACGTTCTGGCGGACGAAGTTGACATCGTCGAGGGAGGCGGTATCGACCTTGTTTATCACGATCACATCGGCGGTGCGGACGTTCACCCCACTCGGATAGTAGAGGAGCTCGTGTCCGGCGCGATGCGGATCGACAACGACGATCGAGAGATCAGCCTTGTAGAACGAGAAATCGTTGTTCCCTCCGTCCCAGACAATGACGTCGGCTTCGGACTCGGCCTGCCTCAGGATCTTCTCGTAGTCGACCCCGGCGTAGACGATCGTCCCGTTGTCGATGTGCGGCTCGTATTCCTCCCGCTCCTCGATCGTGCATCCCTGCTTGTCGAGGTCATCATAGGTGGCGAACCGCTGCACCTCCTGCTTCCCCAGGTCGCCGTAGGGCATCGGATGGCGGATGACGGCGATCTTCTTCCCCTTCTTCTTCAGGATCCCGCATACGCGCCGCGTCGTCTGGCTCTTCCCCGAACCGGTACGAGCCGCTGTCACCGATATCAGCGGCTTCTCTGGGATCACCATCGTCGACGAAGGTCCGAGGAGCATGAAGTCGGCACCCGCGGCGTTGACGATCGCCGAGCGCTCCATAACGTACTGATTCGACACGTCGCTGTAGCTGAAGACCACGATGTCGACCTTCTCCTTCCTTATCAGGGAGGGAAGCTCATCCTCGGGATGGATCGGAATCCCCTCCGGATAGAGGGAGCCGGCCAACTCTGGTGGATAGGTCCGGTTCTCGATATCGGGAATCTGCGTGGCGGTGAACGCCACGACCTCGTAATCCGAGTTGTCGCGGAAATAGACGTTGAAGTTATGAAAGTCGCGGCCGGCGGCTCCCATGATGACGACGCGTCTTCTCATTCTCTTCTCCCCCTTTCGGATCGCTCCTGGGTATACTAACCGACGGAAACGCGATCCTCCAGGGTTTGTCCAGCGGGAAGGCCGGCCTTATGATTCTTACCATGTCGCTCGCAAACGGGATAACGATCGCACGCGGACTGCTGATCGCTCCGATCCTGCTTCTCCTATTCTCCGGGAACCGGATGGGGGCGCTCTCCCTCTTCCTGATCGCCTGCGCCGGCGACGTCCTCGATGGCCTTGTCGCCCGGGCCCGGAAGGAGATAACGACGTGGGGGAAGGTCCTCGATCCGACGGTAGACAAGGCCCTCTACCTCTCCGTACTCTCCGCGCTGGCCGTCCGCGGCGATCTCTCCCTTCTCGCCCTCACCCTGTTTCTGATCCCTCAGCTCGGTCTCGGGGTCGGCGCTTTGATCCTCCACGTCCGCGCCCGGAAGGTACAAGGGGCACGGATCCTGGGGAAGGCCGCCTCCGCCCTGGCGTTCCTCGCGATCCTCTTCTTCATCGCCGCCTGGCCGGGGAGGGAGTCCCTCCTCTACGCGGCGATCGGGACGACCTACATCGCCGGGATCGACTACCTCCTCGCCGCCCGATCCCTCCAGGGGAGCTCGCCGTAGGGGTAATCCGGAAACTTGGGGGGGACCGGAGCCTCGAATCGGACCTCCCCCTTCGTCTTCGGGTGCTCGAACGCGATCCTCCAGGCGTGGAGGAAGAGGCGCTCCGCCCTCCGGGAGCCGTAGACCCGATCACCGACGATCGGATGGCCGATGTAGCTGAAGTGAACCCGGATCTGATGCGTCCGGCCGGTTATCGGACGGACGAGGAGGAGCGACCTATCCGGGTAGCGGGCGAGGACTCGGAACTCCGTCTGGGCCGGCCGGCCACCCGGTTCGACCGCCATCCGGCTCGGCCGGCTATGATCCCGGCCGATCGGGGCATCGATCACCCCCTCTTCCTCGACGAAGCCACCGTCAGCGAGGGCGATATAGGACTTATCCACCCGCCGGGAGGAGAACTGAGCCTTGAGGCCGCTGAGGGCGGGCTCGGTCTTCGCCACGACGATGATCCCACTCGTCTCCTTGTCGAGCCGGTGGACGATCCCCGGCCGGGCCGGATCGTCGCTCGCAGGGAGATCCCGATCGACAAGGAGCCCCTCGACGAGCGTCGCATCCGCCGTCCCGGAGCCGGGATGGACGACCAATCCCGCCTGTTTGTTCACGATGACGATCTCATCATCCTCGAACAGGATATCGAGGGGGAGGCTCCGGGGGCGGAGGACCGGCTCCTCCGGTATCTCCCAGAGGAGGCCCTCTCCGCCGCGGAGGCGGGAGGAAGGCTGCTTCACGACCGCGCCGGCGAGGGTCACCCTACCGGCGCGGATCTGGCGTTGGATCTCGCTCCGTGAGATATCCGGCCGGATCGTCCGGAGGAACCGGTCGAGCCGCTCCCCCTTCGCACCATCGTCCACGGTCGTCTCGATCCTCTCCAAGCCCCCTCCTTTTGATTTGTTCTGTCAGTTTGACTCCCGTATAATACGAAGATCCGGTAGGGACTGGAAGGGAGGTGGGTCGCCGCCTGGGCGGCCGCGCTGTTTGTTGGGGCAGGAAACGGACCCGATGAGTGCCGTGAGGGTTGGGACTGAAGGATGAACATCGATTTCATCGAGGCACTGGAAGAGATGGCCAAGGAGAAGGGGATCCCGCGCGAGGACCTCTACGATGCCATTTGCAAGGGGTTGGCTGTCGCTTATCAGGAGGAGTATGGAACGGAAGAACCGGCGCAGGTCGAGATCGACCAGCGCTCCGGTGACATCTCGATAAACGGGAGGCGTCTGATCGAGATCGAGTTCGGCCGGATCGCGACGAAGAAGGCGGAGGAGACGATCCGCCAGGAGATCGTCCAACGCCGGCGGGAGATCGTCTACGACCTCTACGTCAACCGGGTCGGAGAGATCATCAGCGGGGCGATCCACCGGTTCGAGGGGAAAGACGTCTGGGTCAACCTCGGCGAGGCCGAGGCGATCCTCCCGGAGGAGGAGCGGATCCCGGGCGAGCGGTACCACGCCGGCCAGCGGCTCCGTGCTTACCTCGTCAGCGTGGAGAAGACCCAGGGGGACCCGCGGATCCTCCTCTCCCGCGCCGTCTCCGAGTTCGTCGCCGAGCTCCTCCGCCTCGAGGTCCCTGAGATCGAGGATGGGACCCTCGTCATCCGGAGGATCGCCCGTGAAGCAGGGCGGCGCTCGAAGGTGGCGGTGGAATCGCTCGATCCGAACGTCGATCCGGTCGGGACGTGCGTCGGAGCGGGGGGCGCGCGCGTCCGCGTCGTCACCCGCGAGCTGTCCGGAGAGAAGATCGATCTCGTCCGCTGGAGCGACGACCCTGTCCAGTTGATCCGAAACGGCCTCGAGCCAGCGTCCGTCATCTCCGTCGAACTCGACGAGGAGGAACGCACCGCTAAGGTCCTCGTCCCGGACGACGAGCTCTCGTTGGCGATCGGAAGGGGAGGGCAGAACGTCCGCTTGACCGCAAAACTCGTCGGCTACGACATCGAGGTGACCAGTCCTTCCGAGCAGGAGGGATAGCCTGACGTCGCCCAAATGATGAAATCGGTGAAAGAGCGGGTCCTCTTCAGGGTCTTCCGAATCGGGCGCTACCACGCGTGGGCTGTCCTCGCCTTCCTCATCCTGCTGACCGGCTTTGGGGTCTACTACATCCGTGACATCCCGCTGCGCAGCTCGTTCCTCGACCTCCTCCCTCGGGATGACCCCCTAATAAACCAGTACCGAGAGAACGAGCAGTACCTGGCACAGAGCAATTACGTCGCCATCCTCCTCACCGTCCCGTCCGACCTGCCGGAAGAGGAACGGAAGACGACCCTCCTTGTCGCGGCCGAGAGGATAGCCGAGCTCCTCCGCCAGGATCCGGAGTTCACCGATGTCCGCTATCTCCAGCAGATCTCCCCCCGGATCCCCGATCAGTACATCCACCTCTTCAGGCTCGACCAAGGGGAGATCGAACAGATCAAGGAGAGCCTCCGTGCAGCCCAGGAGACCCTCGCCGGGAGGGACACGCCGGCCCTCCTCCCTTCGGGAGAGACGCTCGGAGCCGTCTACCGCGAGATCAGCCAGCGCTTCAACGACGCCCTCTACAGCGGAGGCCTCTCCGCTGGGATCGATTCGCCCGGCCTCGCCGAGATCAAGGAGGACCTCGTAGCCCTGAAAACGCTGAACGATGGGGTGAGACACGCGATCGACGGGATCGATGACCTCCCCAAGGCGACAGCGGCGGTGGAGGCACTCACCTCGATCTTCACCCCCGCCGCCGACACGGAGACCCAACGGGAACCGAGCCCTTTCTTCTCCCGGGACAAGACGGGGCTCCTCATCACCGCCCAGCCCCGCTATCCATCGGGTCGTGGTGTCGCATACTCCAAGCTCGTGATGGAGAAGATCGAGGATGCCGTCTCAGAGGCCGACCCGGAGAAGCTCGGCGTTGAGGTGGGAATAACCGGAACGTACGCGTTCAACGCCGAGACGAACGTGGTGATCAACTCCGATATGCTCTTAACGACCATCATCTCATCGATCGGGGTGTTCGTGATCCTCTTTCTCGCCTTCGGTTCGATCTTCTACAGCGTCATCGCCATCGTCCCCCTCCTCGTCAGCGTCGTGCTCACGATGAGTTGGGCGAAACTGGCGGTCGGAGGGTTCAACCTGGTGACGACCTTCCTCCCCGCCCTCGTCCTCGGCTTGGGAATCGACTACGCCATCCACATCATCGCCCGCTATTCAGAGGAGCGGAGCAAGGGGAGCTCGCTCAACCGCGCCCTCTACTCCGCCGTCCTACACAAGGGGGAGGCGTCGTTCTTCGCCGCAGCCACGACCTGCCTCGTCTTCGTCGGTCTCCTCACCGCTAGGTCGCGGGCCCTGTTCGAGATGGGGGCGATAACGAGCATCGGGGTGATGATCGCCTTTCTCGTCACCCTGTTTCTGATCCCCGCCCTGATCACCCTTGCCCATCACCTCCTGCACTTCCGCCATCCCGAGCACGTCGCAAGCCACGCCGCCCGACTCTCCGGGTTCTTCCGGTTCGTCACCGGAAAGGCGCGGGCGATATTCGTGATCGTCCTCGTCCTCACGTTCTTCGTCACCTTCCAAGCAGCGCAAACGTCGTTCGTCTTCTCGAGCACCGATCTCGTCCCCCACGTCGAGTCGCAGGACGTCATGAACGACATCCTGGAGCACTTCGAGGGTAGCCCGACCGGACTCGGGAGCTTCTTCACCTTCTACGCCTCCACAGAGGCGGAGCTGAAGGAGATCGTCTCCCACCTCTCCGAAAACGACCTCGTGGAAGACATCAGGTCGGCTGAGGGGATCCTGCCGGTGAACTTGGCCGAACAGCAGAAGATGCTGAACGAGTTGAACATCGAAAACTACGTCGATCAGCTCGGCCTCCTCGAGGAGAGCCTCGATGAGCGCTCGGCGATTTCGGCCCAGATCCGCGCGCTCCTCGCCCAGTTCGCCCTCCTCCAGTACGGCGCGTCCCTGAACGGGAGGGTCGACATCGCCATGTTGAGCGACGAGATCGGCGCCCAGCTCCGCGATATCCAGCTGAAGATCAACTCCCTCGATGCGGAGCGGGCAAAGAACGACGTATCCTCCCTGAGAAGCGCACTTGAGAACCTGAACGCGAACCTGGAGGAGCTCCGCGACCTCCCCCCGATGGAGACGCTCCTCCGCGACATACTCCTCGCCTATCCGGAGGGGATACGAACCCGCTATCTGACCCCCGGCGGGGAGTTCATCGTCCAAGCGCGGGTCAGCGAGAGGATCTTCGACGACGACAATCTCGAGAAGTTCGATGAGTTCGCATCCTCGTTCTCCGACGACCACTTCGGTATGCCGCTCGCCTCGCAACGATTGGAGACCTACATGAAGCGCGACTTTTACATCTCCACGTTGATCGCCATCGCCTTGATCATCATCGTCCTCTGGCGGAGCCTCCGCGGCTGGATCCGCACCCTCCTCGCCGCCTCTCCCCTCGTCCTCGGCTACATCTGGATGCTCGGTGGGATGAGGCTCCTATCGATCGATTTCAACTTCCTCAGCATCATCATATCCCCGCTTTTGATCGGAATCGGCGTCGATAACGGGATCCACGTCCTCCACCGGACGATGGAGGAGCGCGCGTTGAACCCGGACGGGGCGATCGAACGGGGAACGAGCGCGACAGCGGTCGCTGTGATCGTCACTTCACTGACGACGATGCTCGTCTTCGGGAGCCTCCTCATCGCCCGAACGCCCGGCCTCCGATTGCTCGGGACATCGGCCCTCCTCGGGATCGGGTTCTCCCTGTTGTTCAGCTTCCTCTTCCTCCCGGCCGCCCTCCGCGTCGAAGGGGGGAGGAGGGTATAATGCCCGCTGAGGAAAGGTTTCCAAGGAGTGAGTTAGGGTGATCGATTACATCGGCTTCGGAATCGGCCTGGCCGCTGCGATAGCGCTCGGGTTCCTGATCGGTAGTATCCCCCGCAAACGGAAGGCGGAGAGGCTCCTCGCCTCCGCGCAGGAAGAAGCGGAGAAGCTGAAGAAGGAGAAGCTCCTCGAAGCCCGCCAACAGATCCAGGAGCTCCGTGAGGAGCTCGAGGAGAGGACGAAACGGCGGGAGGAGGAGATCTCCCGCGCCGAGGAGAGGCTCCTCAAGCGCGAGGATCGGTTGAGCGAGAAATCGGCCCACCTGGAGAAGATCGAGGATTCCCTCCGCGAGGACGAGGAGGAGATCCAGAGGTTGAAGGAAGAGGGGATCCGCCTCCTTGAGGAGGGGAAGGCGCAGTTGGAACGGATCGCCGGCTGGAGCCGGAACGAGGCACGCGATCATCTCCTCAAGGTGGTGGAGACGGAGTCGCAGCGGTTCTTCTCCCGGAAGATCGAGGAGATCGAGCGGCGGGCCAAGGAGGAGGCCGAGCAGCGGGCGGCCCATGTGATCGCCACCGCTGTGCAGCGCTACGCCGCCGAATACGTGGAGGAGAACACCGTAAGCTCCGTCCCTCTCCCTTCCGAGGAGTTCAAAGGCCGGATCATCGGACGTGAGGGCCGGAACATCAAGACGTTCGAGGCCCTGACCGGGGTCGAGCTCCTCGTCGATGACACGCCGGAGATGGTCGTCCTCTCCTGCTTCCACCCGATCCGGCGCGAGGTGGCACGGATCGCCCTCACCCGGCTGATCGAGGACGGACGGATCCACCCGGCCCAGATAGAGGAGAAGGTGCAGCGCGCCAAGGCGCGGCTCGCTGAGCGTATAAAGGAAGAGGGACGGAAGGCGGCGTTCGACCTCGGGATCGAGCTCCACCCCGAACTCGCCACCCTCCTCGGCCGGCTGAAGTACCGGACGAGTTACGGCCAGAACCAGCTCGTCCACTCTATGGAGGTGAGTGGGATCGCCAAGATCCTCGCCGACGAGCTCGGGATCGATGCGAGCAAGGCGAAACGGGCCGGCCTCCTTCACGATATAGGGAAGGCCGTCGACCACGAGGTCGACGGGCCGCACGCCCTGATCAGCGCCGATCTGGCGCGACGCTACGGGGAGAGCCGGGAGGTGGTGCAGGCGATCGCCGCCCATCATGAGGACGTGGAGCCGACCAGTATCCTCGACATAATCATCCAGGCGGCGGACACCCTATCCGCTGCCCGGCCCGGGGCGCGGCAGGAGACCTACGAGCGATACGTACAGCGGCTCCACGACCTAGAAGAGCTCTGCCGTTCCTTCCCGGCTGTTCAGGAGGCGTACGCCCTCCAGGCCGGACGGGAGATAAGGATCATGGTCCACCCGGATCGGGCGAGCGACGAGCTCGCTGCCAAGCTCGCCTACGACATCGCCCGCGCCATCGAAGGGGAACTGAGTTACCCGGGGGAGATCAAGGTGAACGTCATCCGCCAGACGCAGTTCACCGAAAGTGCGAAGTAGGGGTGAATGCCCAATGGGGATACTGAAGGTCTCGTCGACCTCCGACCCGACGGCGACCGGAGGAGCGATCGCCAACGGGATCCGCGAGGGAGGGGAGGTCGAGCTCCAGGTGATCGGACCGCGGGCCGTCAATCAGGCAGTGAAGGCGATAGCGATCGCCCGCGGATACCTCGCAGCGAGCGGGGTCGACCTATACTTCGTCCCCGATTTCGCGACCGTGCACGTCGGGGAGGCCCAGAAGGAGAAGACGGCGATCCGGTTCCTCGTCAGGCCGCGGCACGGGCTTTCGGTGAGGCTCAGCCGCGCCGGCTGGTTCTGATGGGGGAGCCGGTTTCATCTTGCCGAGTGCCGCTGAGCACAGTACCATTCAGCAATTCGGCATATCTTCCAAGGGAGTGACATACCACCATGGCCAAGGGATTTCGACGACATCAGAAGATCGTGATCTGGTTGATCGTGTTCGCCTTCTTCGTCGGTGGAGTGGGGCTGTTCAGCCTGAACCGGGCCGGGTTCTTCAACCGCTCGACCTCTACGAGCAGCGGCCCGACGTACGCAGCGATCGTCAACGGGGACAAGATCAGCATCGACGCTCTGAACGCGGCCGCTGATCAGACCCTCAACCGGTACAAGGCCTACTACCAGCAGATGGGGCTCGACATCGGGAACGTCCTCACCGGAGCCGGAGGCCAGCTGTTTCGTCTCCGGATACAGGCTGAGGCACTCAACGAGCTGATCCGGCAGGTCCTGTACCGCCAAGAGGCGAGGGCACGGGGGATAACGGTATCGAAGACCGACGTCGAAGCGGAGGCTGCTGCTCAATACGAGAACTTCCTCAGGACGTACAACATCAGCGAACAGCAGCTCTCCGATTACCTGAGGCAGGCCGGGACGACCCTCGCCGAATTCAAGGACTCGATCCGCACCGAGGTCGAAACGCAGCTTCTGACCGCCAGGGTTCAGACGGTGGTCGCCGGTCCGATCGACCCGAGCGAGGACGATCTTGAAGCGTACTTCGAGGCCCACATCTCGAGCTACGACCAACCCGAGAAGATCCGCGCCTCGCACATCCTGGTCGACGACGAGAAGACGGCCGAGGAAGTGCTGTCCGAGTTGAAGGACGGGGCCGACTTCGCCGGGTTGGCGAAGGCCTACTCCAAGGACACCGCGACCAAGGACAACGGCGGCGATCTCGGTTGGTTCAGCCGCGGGAAGATGGTCCGGGAGTTCGAGGACGCGGCGTTCGGCCTGAAGAACATCGGAGACATAAGCGACATCGTCAAGACTTCCTACGGTTACCACATCATAAAGCTGACCGGGAGGGAGCCGGCCCACACCCCGACCTTCGACGAAGTGAAGGACCAGGTCCGCGATGACTACATTCAAGAGAAGAAGAATGAGAAGGTTGCCAATTGGTACAACGCTCTCTATTCAGGCAGTGACATCGAAATCGAACTCCCGCTCCTCCGCGCCTATCTCTACGAACAGGACGATCTCGACCGGGGCCTCGCCGAGTTCGAGCGGATTCGCGATACTGGCGAGTCGGCCGACCCGTACATTCCCTATTACATAGGTCGGATCTACGAGGTCAAGGCGGCGTACGCCGCCGACGAGCTCCGTGAGCTGCGGGCGAAGGAGGACCCAACCGATGAGGAGAAGGCGCGGATCGCCGAGCTGCAGCAGGAGAAGGAGGGGTATCAGGGCAAGGCGCTCGCCGCCTACCTGGACGCCCTGGAGAACGTGGACGCGGACGAGAACTTCCTCGGCCGCGTACTCAGCCTGAACCCGGAGAACCTCGCCGCGACCGTCCTCCTCGGAAAGCTGAAGGCCGATCAGGGCGACTACGTCACCGCTGAGAACCACTTCGCCGAGGCGATAAAGAACGATCCGACCTACGTCCCCGCCTACCTCGCCTCGGGTGATCTCGCCGTCCGTCAGGGGAACTACCCCCTTGCCGAGAGCCGCTACGAGGCGGCCCTCGAGCAGAGGCCGAACGACACGTCGATCATGTTCAAGCTCGTCAATGTCTACATCGCGATGAACGAGCTCGGGGGGGCGAGCGAGCTCGTCGCGAAGATCAGGAAAGCCTCCCCCGACAATGTCAAGGGGATCATCGCCGAGGGGGACCTCGCATACGCCCAACTCACGGCTGCTGTCGACGAGCTGAACGGCCTGAAGGGGAAGGACTCCCCGACCGGCGACGAGGAGGCCCGCCTATCTGAGCTCCAATCCACGGTCGATACACTCTATCAACGCGCCGTCGACCGCTATGAAGAGGGATTGCGCCGGGGTGGGACGTTGGATCTCAACGTGAAGCTCGGGAACGTCCACCTGCTGGCCGGCCATCTCGACGAAGCGGAGGACCAATTCAGAAACGTCATCCTCCGTTCCCCGTACCGGGTGGAGGCGTACATGGGGTTGGGAGAGGTCTATCTCAAGCGCGGCGACACGGAAGCAGCCCTCGAGAACTTCCGCACCGGCTTCACCCACTCGGTGGAGACCGCTCAGCGGGAGGAGTTCGGCGAGAGGATACTGGAGCTCGACCCCCAAGATACCGACACCCGCTACCGGTTGGCCCGGTTGTACGCGAGCGAATCGAAGTGGGCAGAGGCGATCCGACACTACGAGAAGGTGATCGAGGCCGCCCCGAGCACCGTGGACGCCTACCTCGGGATCGCTGAGGCCTACGCCGGCCGGGGCGAATATGCCGCTGGGATCGATTACCTGAACCGCGGGCTTGCTGTAGCGACCGACGAGGACGCGAAGATCCGCCTATACAACGGCATCGTAGACATTGCCCAGGCGGAGGCAGGGGAGGGGAACCCGCTCGGCACCGTCGGGCTCGATGCCCTGATCGAGCTGGCTAGGCTCCACATCGCCAAGGGCGAGGATCAGACCGCACTCGACGAACTGAACCGGGTTAAGGGGGCGGATGAGACGTACCGGGCCGACGAGGTCGCTTCGTTGGTCGCCGAAGCCGGGGGGGCGGTCCAGACCGAATCCGCCGAGGTGACCCCCACTCCGGCACCGAGCGATGCCCCATAGGTCGTTCACCGAGCTCGTCGGTCTGATCGAGAAGCTGCGGGGTGAGGACGGGTGCCCTTGGGATGGGGCTCAGACCCACGCCACCCTCCGGCCGTACGTCCTCGAGGAGGCGTACGAGACGATCGCCGCGATCGACACAGGCGATCCGGCTGCCATCGCCGACGAGCTCGGCGACCTCCTCCTCCAGGTCCTCCTCCACGCCCAGATCGCCTCCGAGGCGGGGGAGTTCACGATCGACGATGTGATCGAAAACCTTTCGGCCAAACTGATCCGCCGCCATCCCCATGTCTTCGGGGACGCTCCGTCCGACATCCCCTCGATCAAAAGGGCCTGGAGGGAGATCAAGGCAGGGGAGGGAAGATCCCATCCCCCGATCCCGGCGCTCCTCTCCGCCCGGAAGCTGGTCGAGACCGGGGTCGACCCGGCTGTGGCCGCGTATCCGAGCGGAGAACACCGTGCCGGCGGGAGGATCCTTCAGGCGATCAAGGAGGCTTGGGGTGAGGGGTTCGACCCGGAGATCGCGCTCCGGAAGGCGGTAGCTCACCTGAACGGAGAGGGATGAACGACGCCATCGTGTACTGGATCGAGACCACGGAGGAGGAGGTCCACTTCATCGATGCGATCGTATCCGCCTACGACGGCCTGGCGAACGTACGGCGCGTGTTCAGGGTCGAGGAGGGAGCGACCGTGTTCAAGGTCTTCGTCGCCCCCGGGATGGAGGACGAGTTCCTCGAACTGATCGAGCGTCTCCGGCGGGCCGCTAAGATCGGCAGGGTCGTCCGCGAGGGAACGGGAGATGGGCCGACTACTTAGCCCGGACGAGAAGGCCTCCTCGATCTTCGAAATCGACTACGACGCGCTATATGCAGCCGGAAAGCGGGTCCTCCTCTTCGATCTCGACAACACCCTTGGCAAGGGAAGGCCCGATCGTCTCGCGCCGGCGGCGCGGGAACTATTGCTCAGGCTCCGGAAAGATGGCTTCAGGATCGGTGTGATCACCAACCGCCGCCGGCCCGCGGAATTGCCGGTATTCAGGGATCTGAGTGAGCATGCCCTCCTCTACCACCGCGCATGCAAGCCCCTCAAACGCGGCTTCCTATCCCTCCTCGAGAAGCTCGATGCGAGCGTCGATCAGGCGGTGATGATCGGCGATCGGCGCCTGACCGATGTCTTCGGCGCGAACCGGGTGGGGATATACACGATATTGCTACGGGAAGGAGCGTAGAGGGGAGGTATGGGCTACCCATCCCCCCCTCTGCGTGCCTGATACAGCTCGAAGACCCCGTACATCCCGATGATCAATCCGCTCATCGTCGCGACAACCGAGATCCCGTTCAGCAGATAGGTCGATCTCATGATGTGAAACATCATCAGGATCGGTAAGACGGCTCCGGTGACGAGGAGGACGAACCCGATCGCGATCAGCCAGCCGGGACTAAGCCGTCCCAGCATCCCCTTCCCCCCGGTACAGCCAGCACTCCACGAAGTGCTCCGGCTCCGGCTCGAACGCGGGCGGCTCCTTCACATCGCACAGCCCTTCGATCGCTCGCGGGCAGCGCGGGTGGAACCGACAGCCTGAGGGCGGATTCACGAGGCTCGGCGGTTCACCGGGCGGTATGTCCCGGAACGTCTCTGCATTCTTCGGATCCGGGTCCGGTATCGCAGCGAGCAAGGCCTTCGTGTACGGATGGAGATGGTTGCTAAGAAGCCTGTCGACCGGCGCCTTCTCCACCGTCTTCGCCGCGTACATGATGAATATCCGTTCGGAGAAGTAGCGGACCGTCGATAGATCGTGCGTGATGTATATCACAGCTAGGTTATGGCTCTCCTGGATCCGCCGGAGGAGCTTCAAGATCTCCACGCGTACAGATGCATCGAGCATCGATACCGGCTCGTCCGCTCCGATCAGCTTCGGCCGGAGGATCATCGCCCGCGCGATCACCGCGCGCTGCTGCTGCCCGCCGCTCAACATATGGGGGAACTTGGTGAGGAAGTCGTTGACCGGTGTCAGCTTCACCTCTTCAAGGACATCGTTGATCCGACGGTTCTGCTCCTTCCGGTCGCTGATCCCGTGGATCCGCATCGGCTCGGCGAGGATGCTCCTAAGCGACAGGAACGGCGGTAGGGCTCCGTACGGATCCTGCATCACGTAACCAAGATTGGCCCTGTACTTCCTCATCTCGCGCCGGTTGAGCGTGCCCAGGTTCACCCCCTCGAAGAGGATCTCGCCCGACGTCGGCTTGTATAGGCCGAGGATCGTCCGCGCAAGGGTCGTCTTCCCCGACCCGCTCTCACCGACGAGGGCGAGCGCTTCTCCTCGCGGAAGATCGAAGCTGACACCATCCACAGCGCGGACGTAGCCGGCGCGCGCAAACACCCAACGGCGCAGCTCGAACCACGTACGCAGGTCTCTGACCGACAATAGCACGTTATCCTGCATCTTCTTCAACCTCACTCATAAAGCCAGCACTTCACCCTTCGCCCGTCTTCCAGCTCTAGCATGGGCGGCTCCTGATCGCACTTCTCGAACCGTTTCTCGCAACGGGCGGCGAATCTACACCCCTGCGGCGGGTCCAACAGGCTCGGCGGCTGTCCGGGAATGAACTCGAGCTCCTTGTCCTGATGGAGGGTGGGGACGCTCGCCATCAGCTTCTGTGCATAGGGATGGAACGGGTCGAGATAGAACTGATGCGCATCCCCCACCTCAGCGATCTGCCCGGCGTACATCACAACACCGCGGTTGCACAGCTCGCTCGTCGTCGCCACGTCGTGGGTGATGAAGATGAAGCTCTGCTGAAGATCGCGCTTGATCCCCTTCAGGACGTTCATGATGTTCGCCTGGGTCAGCATGTCGAGCGCCGAAGTAGGCTCGTCGAGGACGATCAGATCAGGCTTCGTGATCATCGCCATCGCGATGATCGCCCGCTGCCGCATCCCCCCGCTCAGTTCGAACGCATATCTACTGAGGAAGTCGGGTGGAAGCCCGACCATCCGCGAAACCTCCATCGCCTGGGCAAGAGACTCTTGCTTGCTCAGGTGATGATGGATGACGAGAGGCTCCGCCATCTGCATCCCGACGCGGAGGACCGGGTTGAGCGCGTTCATCGCCGCTTGGGCGACGAACGACATCCGCGTCCACCGGACCTCGGAGCGGAATCGCTCTTCAGAGAACTTCATTATGTCGACTCCGTCGAGGAGGATGCTTCCCTTATAGGTATGAACGTTCCGGGGGAGGAGACGAAGGATCGCCCGAACGAGCGATGTCTTTCCGCATCCGGACTCCCCGATCACCGCCAGGGCGTCGTTCCGATCGAGTATGAAGCTTACACCGTCGACCGCCTGGACGACCCCCCTTGTCGTACGGAAATACAGGTATAGGTCCTTGACCTCAAGAAGATGTTCAGCCATGTCTTATAGCCCCCTCAGCCTCGGGTTGAATACGCGATCCAGTGCAAACCCCAGCATGGAGAACGCAAGACCGGTCACAACTAGGAGGACCGCCGGCTCCATAACCCACCAGTAATACCCTTTGTACAACGCGCCGTTGTCGTAGGCATCGTTCAGCATCTTCCCCCAAGTCGGAAGGGTAGGATCGCCGAGGCCGAGCAAGGCGAGCGACGCCTCGAGGAACACGTACGTCGGGATGGAGATGACGAACCCCGGGATCAACACCGGCGCGATCCGCGGGATCATGTACCGGGTGATTATCCTAAAATTCCCCGCCCCATAAGCGCGTGCCGCCTCGATATAAGGTGAGTTCTTCACCTGCATGAACATCGCACGGTAGGTCTTTATCTGCGCCCCGAATATGCTAAGCGCGACGATCACCGCGAGGAGCAACCAGATCGAGCTCGTGTAGAACGTCCCAAGCAGGATCAGAATCGGAAGGAACGGAAGCTGCATGTTGACTTCCGTTATCCGCTGAATCGCGGCGTCGATCCAACCGCCGTACCACGTCCCGATCCCAGCGATCACGAACGATATCGCCGTCGCCCCGACAGCGGCGAGAAGACCGAACGAAAGGGCGATCGGCGCCCCCCAGAGAAGACCGACGGTGAGGTCCCTCCGCCGATGGTCCGTTCCGGCGAGTCCGGCCACCTGCCCGAAGACGACGAGCTTCGCATCCCCTGTTGATCCCTCTTCGAACGTCGTCATCTGCACCCGTAGCTTATACGTGCCCTGAAGCACGGCCGGTTCGGGGTCGTGCAAAGTCCCCGGATCGGCGAACAGCCCGATCGCCGGCCTGACCCCGCCGAATGTCACCCGCTCGAGTTCGCGATCCGTCCCGACGGAGTAACGGCCATTCCTCGTTGCCGACACCGTCTTTAGCCGGATCTCACGACCATCAGGGGTGATCCACGTCAGCGCAGCCTGGGGAGCACGGGTCGAATAGTCACCATCGAAGAATATGGTTATCTCATTAGGGAAGTACTTGTAGGGATACTCGAATTCAAGGGTCGCCGTCGTCCTTGCAATCGTCGATGAGATCGCCTCTTGTTCCTTGTCCGGGATGTCGGCAGTATCCCTCACGACCGTCTCAGGGAGTTTGTCCGAGCGGAACAGATTTATCCACACCGGGGGTGCGTATTTCGGGTTCTCCGCCCAGACGTCCTCCGACCCCCGCCAAAGGAAGACCGCCCTCTCATGCGGGATGGAGATAACGGCGTAGATCGACAGGGCGATAAGCAAGGCGATTACAGCCAATCCGCCGACAGCCGATGGGTACTGCTTCAGCGTCGCGAAAGCATTCCTCA
>QMQL01000004.1 GCA_003650505.1 Candidatus Acetothermia bacterium
AGAACAGCCCGCTTCGCCCTGCGCCGAGCGCTGCGTCGATCACCCGTCGGGCCGGATCCGGGTTCACCCTGATCTCCCGGCCCGACGGGTGATCGATGCAGCGCTCGGCGAAGGGCGAAGCGGGCTGTTCTTCGATGAGGGGGCACGGGTTATCTCCCACTACGGGATCCCGGTCTGTCCGTTCGCATACGCGGCCTCGGTCGAGGAGGGGCTCAAGTTCGCGCGGGAGGTCGGTTATCCGGTGGTGGCGAAGATCGACGCCCCCCAGATCTATCATCGTTACGAGCACGGGGCGGTGATCTCCGGTATCGGAGGGGAAGGAGGGCTTGCCGAAGCGATCGGGCGGTTGAAAGGGATCGCCTCGTCCCTCGGGGTCCCTGGTGCGCGGGTCCTCGTTCAGAAGATGGTTCAAGGACGTGAGCTGATATTCGGGCTGAAGCGCGATCCTTCCTTCGGCCCGGTCGTCATGTTCGGGATCGGCGGTACGTTCGTTGAGGCGCTGAAGGACGTGGCGTTCGCCGTCGCCCCGTTGTCGGTGGCTCAGGCCGAGCGGACGATCCGATCGATCCGGGCATTCCCCCTCCTCCGGGCGTTCCGCGGCCGGCCGGCCCTCGACATCGGCCTCCTCTCCCAGATCCTCGTCGGGCTTGCCCGGCTCGGGATGGACATCCCCCGGATCGACGAGATCGATCTCAACCCGGTGATCGCCGGCGAGGGAGGGGCCGCTGCCGTCGATATCCTAGTGAAGCTCTCTCAGGGATAGAGCCGGTGGATCTGGCGGGGGAAGGGGATCACCTCGCGGATGTGGGGGACCCCGCAGATCCACGCGATCACGCGGGCGAGCCCCATTCCGAACCCGGAGTGAGGGGCCGACCCGTACCGGCGGAGGTCGATGTACCATTCGTACGGCTCGAGCGGGAGCCCCCGCTCCTTGAGCTGGGAGACGAGCTCCTCGACCGTGTCGACCCGCTGGCTCCCCCCGATGATCTCCCCGTACCCATCAGGGGCGATCAGGTCGGCGGCGAGGACCCGCGTCGGATCTTTGCCGTCGCGCTTCATGTAGAACGGCTTCATCGATATGGGGAAACGCTCCACGAAGACCGGCTTTCCGAAGCGCTCGCCGAGAGAGGTCTCCTCCGGCGCGCCGAGATCGTCCCCGAACGATATTTCATGCCCCTCATCCTGCAGGATCTTGACCGCCTCGGCGTAATCGAGCCGGGGGAACGGGCCTTTGACCTCCTCCCGTAATCGATCAACGTCGCGATCGAGCCGGCCGAGCTCGTCCCTCCGTTCTTTTGTCACCGCATCGACGATGTGGGAGACGAGGTCCTCTTGGAGGTTCAGGTTCGCGTTATGATCGAAGTAGGCCATCTCCGCTTCGCCCATCCAGAACTCGGTCACGTGCTTCCGCGTCTTCGACTTCTCGGCGCGGAAGACAGGACCGATCCAATAGACCTTGCCGAGGGCCATCGCCGTCGCTTCGAGATAGAGCTGGCCGCTCTGGCTCAGGTAGGCCGGCTCGCCGAAGTAATCGAGGGAGAAGAGGGTCGTCGTCCCCTCGACCGAGGTCCCGGTGATGATCGGCGCTTCGGTGGCGACGAACCCCCGCTCGTGGAAGAACTCCCTGAAGGCGCGGAAGACGGCGTCCCGGATCCTCAGGATCGGGACCTGCCTCCCTGTCCTGATCCACAGGTGGCGGTGGTCCATCAGGAATCCGGGGGTCTGCTCCTTCAGCTCGATCGGGAACGGATCGGTCGGCTCGTGCACGACCGATATCTCATCGACCTCGAGCTCGCACCCGCTCGGGGCGCGGACCTCCTCCCGAAGCCGGCCGGTGACGATGAGGGACGTCTCGCGGGCGAGGCCTTCGGCCCGGGAGAAGAGGTCGGGCTTTTCGGGCTCGGTGATCACCCCCTGGATCGTCCCCGTCCCGTCGCGGATCTGCAGGAACAGGATCTTCCCGCTCGAGCGCTTGTTGTACAGCCAACCGCGGAGCGTGATCCCCTCTCCGATGTGATCCCGCGCCTGATCGATCGTTATCCCCTTCACCGCAGCCCTCCCCGATTGAATCTAAAGAGAGATTAGGAGCGGATCGGGCACTTTGCAAGGATCAGGCCCCAGCCTTCCCGGTCAGTGGCGGCTCCTTGATCACGCGGTGTATCCAGTTTCCCGACAAGAAGAAGCCGAGGGACAGGACTGCCGTCCCGAAGTTCGAGGCGAACATCGCCCACCATACCCCGGTCGCTCCCATCCCGAATGTAAAACCGAGGAGGTAGACGAGGGGGACGCGAAGGGCCCACAGCCTAAATAGGGCGAAGAACATCGAATAGAAGGTGTGTCCCGAGCCTTGGTAGACCCCGGCGACGACCTGGATGATCCCCATGAACGGGAAGGCGAAGCTGACGAGGAGGAGCATCTGCGTCCCGACGGCGACGACGTCCGGATCGGTGAGGAAGAAGCGGATCAGGTTAGTACGGAAGATCAGAACGACGATCGATGCCAGGACGAGGATGACCGTCGACAGGCTCATCCCGGCCCACGCCCCCCTCCTCGCCCGCTCCGGCCTGTCAGCCCCGAGGTTCTGGCCGACGACCGTTGCCGTCGCCTGGCCGAGCCCCATCGCCGGCATGAGGACGATCGAGATGAAGGCGTTCCCGATCCCGAACGCGCTCAACACGACCGTCCCGATCCGGGCGAGGGCCCCGTTCATTATGCTGAACCCGATCGCCGTCCCCGTCTGACCGATCGACGAGAGCCCTCCGATCGATATTATCCTTCGCACGATCTCCCACCTGAGCTTGAGATGCCGCGGTCGGATGTGGATCCCAAGCCTCCCGGTGAACAGGAGGGTGAAGCCGATCAGGGCAAGGAGCCCGCGCGATAGGACGGTAGCGACGGCAGCCCCGATCACCCCCCACGCGGGGAACGGTCCCCAGCCGAAGATGAAGAACGGATCGAGGATCAAATTGACCCCGACCGAAACCGCCATCAGTATCATCGGTGTTATGGTGTCCCCGACCCCGTTTAAGAGGGCGGTGACGATGAACGTCCCAAACATCAGCGGTATCCCGGCGTAGATCACCCTCAGGTAGCCGGTGGCGGCGTCGGTGAGGGCCGGTTCCGCCCCCATGATAGAAAGGATCGGCCGCGCCGCGAAGAACCCGGCCGCTGCGAGGACGATCGCGATGATCCCGGTGAACGCCAGGACCTGGCCGGCGGCGAGGTTCGCCTCCTCGAACCGGCGGGCCCCGGTGTACTGGGCGACAAGTGCCGTTCCTGCGACCGTCACCCCCGCTCCGAGGGAGAGGACGAGGAAGATCAATGGCCAGGAGATGGCGAGCGCCGCTATTTCGACCTTCCCCAGGCGCGCGAGCCAGAAGCGGTCGACGAAGTTGTACATCGTCTGCAGCAGGTTCGAGAGCATCACCGGCCATGCCAGCCTGAGAAGTGAATTGATAATCGGGCCTTCCGTAAGCCGTTCGCTCAAGTCAGATGCCGATCTGCGGAACATGTGGGGGATTGTATCCGAACGGTTATTGCCTTTCTTCTTGCAAAATTAACTTCTACCCCGATATGGCTGTTCAGTAGCGGGTGATCGTCGCGACGACGATCGATAACGTTTGTCCAACGGAGGATGAGTCCCCCTGGCTAATATGGCCCAGGAGGGAGGGGGGATGTATCGGAGTTCAGCAAAGAAGTTTACCCAAGGGGTGTTGAACCTCCTCGACGAGGGACGCGACCTGAGCTTCGAGGACGTTTCCAAGCTGAAGGACTACACCGTGGAGAACCTCCTCTCGGCCCTTCGCACCGACAAGTTCAGCCTGATTCGGGATGGAATGCCGCCGGAAGATTGGGATGAGATAATGGCCTACATCGGCCGGTTCACAACGGCGCACGGGCCGCGCGCCCTCCAGTTCTACGATATGACGATAGAGAGGAGCTTCCTGTGCTGGTTGGCGGCGATCGGGGTGGAACTCCTCTCCGACCTTTGAACCGTTCGTACGCTCTTCGCCAACCAGGGGGAAACCGATGACTGAAGAAAGGGACTGCCGGATGGACGAATTGTTCCGGAACGCACCGAACGGGATCTATCGCTGCAGTCGGGGGGGGGATTTCCTCGTCGTGAACCCGGCGCTCGTCCGTATGCTCGGTTACAGGGATGAAGACGAGCTTCGCAGGGTTAGGTTCGCTGAGCTTTTCGCCTCCGACAAGGAAGCCGGGTCTGTCACCCGCCGGCTGGAGGAGGAGGCGCGCCTGGAGAGCGTGGAGGTGACCCTTAAGGGGAAGGACGGTCCCCCGATCGCAGCGATCCTGAACGCCCGCTCGTTCAGGGTCGAAGGGGAGCTCTACCACGAAGGGATCGTCACCGACATAACACGGATCAAGCGGAACGAGGCGCGCCTGATGCATATGGCGACGCACGATCCCCTAACCGGCCTCCACAACAGGCGTGAGTTCGCCGAGATCCTGGAGAGACACCTCTCACGGGTCCGCCGGTACGGTAACTACGGGGCCCTCCTCTGGATGGACCTCGATGGGTTCAAGCAGATAAACGATGGGCTCGGGCACGACGTCGGCGACGAGCTTCTGACGAGCATCGCGTTCCGGATGAAGTCGACGATCCGGGAATCGGACGTACTCGCCCGGCTGGGGGGGGATGAGTTCGCGATCCTCTATCCGAACGTGGACCGCGATCAAGCGAAGATGGCGGCCCAACGGCTGCTCGATGCGATAAGGAAGCACACCGCCCTCATCCGGGGCCAATCGATCCGCACGACGGCGAGCATGGGCCTCGTCCTCTTCCCGGAGCACGGGACGTCGGCGAGCGAGCTTCTGATGAAGGCGGACATGGCGATGTACCGGGCGAAGGAGGGAGGGAGGAACAGGGTTGCGTTCTACTCGCCGGACGAGGAGAAGCCTGAGGCACCGGAGAGTCGGGTCGACTGGCTCCGGGCGATCAGAGAGGCGCTCGAGAAGGACGAGTTCGTCCTGTACGGTCAGCCGATCCTCGATCTGAAGACCGATAGGATCGTCCGCTATGAGGTCCTCCTCCGGCTCCGCGGTCGCGACGGAGAGATCATCCCTCCCGGGGCGTTCCTTGAGGTGGCGGAGCAGTTCGGGCTGAGCGGCGACATCGACCGCTGGGTCCTCGGGAAGGTGATCGAAATCATCTCCGACGCCTCCATCCCGGCCGATCTCTCGTTCGCCGTCAACCTCTCCCCCCGCTCACTGGCCGACGGTGAGCTCCTCGGGATGATCTCCCGAGAGGAGAAGCTCTCGGTCATCGGCCCGGTCCGGCTGGTGGTGGAGATCACGGAGACGGCGGCGATCTACAACATCCACATCGCCAAGGATTTCCTCAGGACGATAAGGAGTCAAGGGTGTGAAGTGGCGATAGACGACTTCGGGACCGGCTTCTCCTCGTTCCATCAGCTGAAGAACCTCGATGTGGACTATCTGAAGATCGATGGGAGCTTCGTCCGTAACCTCTCCCACGACCCGGTCGATGAGCATCTCGTCCTTGCGATCGTCCACCTCGCTCAGGGTCTGGGGAAGAAGACGATCGCCGAGTTCGTGGAGGACGCCGAGACGCTCGAGATCCTCCGACGGATCGGCGTCGATTGTGCCCAAGGGTTCTATATTGACCGCCCGCGTCCGCTGGAGGAGATCCTCGCTGGCTGATTGGACGTCGCGGCGATACGTGTGTTAGAGTGTGGTAAATGAAACGGGATTATTTAAGAAGACGGCTCATACCGCTTCTGGTCGTCTTTACAGGAGGGATCGGCGTTGCTCTCGCCTTGGTCTTCCTCCTCCCCGCCCGTTGGCCGGAAGGGGCGATCCTCGTCCCCCGTGACGTCCCTACACTGAGGGAAGCCCTGGAACGGGTCGAGCCGGGCGGGACGATCGTCCTCCAGGCGGGCAAGGGACCATTTCGCGGGCCGGTTGCCGTCGATACCGCCGGGGTCAATATCCGCTCAACCGGAGAGGCTCGCCTCGAAGGGGAAGGTGGGGAACCGGCGATCGCGATCCGCGCTTCCGGCGTGAGGGTGGAGGGGTTGACGGTGAGGGCTCCGGCGATTGGGGTGAGCGTCGAAGGCTCGGATTGCAGGTTGGATCGCATCTCGATCGATTCGACCCCTGTCGGCCTCCGGATCGTCGGATCCTCCGCGGGGGACTACTCCCGGATCCGCGTCAAGGGAGGGGATATCGCTCTCCAGGTTTCCTCCTGCATTGGAGGGACGTTCAGGGGGATCGAGATTGACTCTCCCGGAGAGAGCGGGATTGTCATCGCTGATTCCCGCGCCAATACCATCGTTGGGGTCAGGGTCAGCGGCGGGAGGTTTGGGGTCTCACTGGAGGGATCGGACGATAATGACCTCTCCTCCGTCGCGATCGAGGGTTCAACCGAGATCGGGATTCGGATCGTCTCCTCGAATGAGAACAGGCTCACCGATAGCGCCATCAGCCTGACACCGATCGGCATTATGATCGAGAACGCGCAGGGGAACGTTGTCGGGGATTGCCGGATCGAGGGTGCCGACACGGGCTGTCTCCTCCGCAGGGCCGTTCAGAACGGGATGACGCGGATGGCCCTCGAAGACGTAGGGGGCATCGGGATCCACCTTGTCGAGAGCAGCGAGAACGCGATCTCCTACAACCGGCTGAGCCGGATCGGCGAAGTCGGGATCCGCCTTGAAGGGAGCGAGCGTTCCTTGATCCTCGCCAATGCGGTCGAATCGGGGAAGGAGGGGATTCTAAGCGAAGGTTCGTCCGGCGGACGGATCCTCCGGAACGCGGTCTCCGGGATGGAGGAGGGAGGGATCCTCGTCATAGACGGGGAGAATGACCGGCTGCTCGACAACGTGATCCCCCGAGGAAGGATCGGGATCGCGGTCGTCGGCTCTCCCGGCGAGACGATCCTGAGGAATCGGATCGCGGATCAAGACGAGATCGGCATCGCGTTGCTGAACGGCTCGGACGACAGCGCCCTTTCCGAGAATAGCCTACATCGAAACGGGGTCGGGATCCTCCTCGCCTCCTCGGCGTACGGGAACGTCTCCGAGAACGATCTCCTCCGCAACTCCACCGGTATTCTCCTGTGCCGGCCGGGCCCGGCGACGCGGATCGAGAGGAACCGATTCGTATCCAACGGGGTCGGGCTCGCGCAGGAGGGGACCTTCAATCCCGTTGAGATGGCTCTTGGCAGGCTCGGGTTGGAGCCGGTGATGGGTTGTGACGGGGCGAGTCCGATCATCGTGAACAACGTTTTCGACCGGAACATCGAGTTCGACGTCAAGAACAATGGGGATTCGCCTCTCTACGTCGCCGGAAACTGGTGGGGAGGGACGGCCGACGGCCGGACCCCGCAGGATGCCATCCTCTCTGCCGGTGTCCTCCTCCCAGATTCGGGGTGGAGGGGGAAGGTAGCCCTCGGGACCGGGACGGGGATCGTCGAGCGGATCCTCGGGGAGATCGTTCTCCGTCTCTTGATCGAGGCCGGCTATCAGGTCATCGATCTGATCGGGCTCGGCGACGGGGATGAGGTGAAGGAAGCTTTACAGGACGGCGATGTCGACATCGTCTGGCTGGTCGAAGCCACTCCTTTCGAGGAGGGAGCTTGGGGATCCTTCTCCTCGGCCGTGATCCCGGCCGAGGAGAGGCCGATCGCCGTCGTGTCGAAGGGGTTGGCTGACCGACTGGCAGAGCCGATCCTCTCCGCTCTCCCTGAAGAGGGGGACCTGGTCATAGCTGCGCCGCGTTCGCTCTCCGAGGGAGCAGAGGGGTTGGTGGAGGCGTACGGGATCTCCCCGGCGCGTGGCGGGATCCAATGGGCTGAGGCGCTTGAGGAGGTTGAGGCTCTCCTCAAGTTCGGTGCGGCCGATGTGGCGATCGTGCCGAGTCTGGAGGAATCGCTCACCCTGTCCGGATTCGTCGCGTTGACGGACGATCGCAGCGTCGGAAAGGGGGAAGCGATCGCCATCCTCTTCCGAGCGGATCTCGTCGAGTGTCACCCCGATCTGGAGGGGATCATCGCGGACCTCACCCCTCGCCTGACCGGCGCAGCACTCCATCGGTTGGTCAGCCGGGTCCGTCTCTTCGGGGAGACTCCCGCCGAGGCCGCCGACGACTTCTTCGAGAAGGGAGGGTACGTTGAGTGACCTAGCAAGAGATGAAATGGAGAAAGACGATATCGTCCGGGATAAGGGCCTTCGCCCGGGGCTCTTCTGGCGGGTCCGCTCGTGGGCCCGCTACGGGACGTCCCTTAGGGTGAAGCTGATAGTCCCTGTCCTGTTGATCGCCCTTCTGGTGGTGGGGGCCCTCTCCTGGGTCGCCTTCGTTTCGCTGTATTCATCGATCACTTCCATCTATGAGCAGCGGGCGAGGAGCGTCGCCGCTGTCATCTCGAAGTCGATGCAGGAGAAGGATTACATCCTTTACTACTCCGAGGAGCTCGATGTCGACATCGATCGACTCCTCGAGCGCTATGAGTCGGTGGTGGCGATCACCGTGGTCGGGGTGAGTGCGCGCGGCTTCCTCGTCGTGGCTAGTACCGACCCGACCCGCGTCGGGCGACCGGTCGCAGAGGGGGAGAGCGAGCGGTTCGAGATCCTCCAGGGGGTGGAGGTGGAGGATGTCCGACTCGGCGATGCCTCCTATCTTCGGGCGTATCATCCGATCTACTCCGGGCCCGACCTCGTCGGTGTGGTGATCGTCGACATGTCGCTCGCCGAGCAGGCGGCGTACATAACCCGGCTCTCATGGGAGTTCGGGCTCGCCTCCTTCCTCGGCTTCCTCCTCCTCGGAGGGCTCCTTTACGCGGTGTTGAGGACGATCGTCACCAAGCCGATCGGCCGGTTGGCAGGGGCGGTGGGGCTGATAGCACAGCGGAGGTACGACGTGGAGGTCCCCCAGCCGTCGCCGCGTGTCCCCGGAACCCCGCTCCGCGACGAGATAGGAGAGCTGATCGACGGGTTCAACCTGATGACGAAGGTCATCCATTCCCACGAGCAGGAGCTGAAGAGGATGGTCGTTCTCGATGAGCTGACCGGCGTATACAACCTCTCCCACCTGCGCGATCACCTCGAGCGGGAGCTCGGGAAGAGTAGCAGGTACAAGCATCCCACATCCCTCATCCTGATCGACGTCTCGGGGCTCGAATCTAGGGATCAGGAGGAGCGCGAAGAGGTATTGATCCGGACTGCGACCTTCCTCGTGGGAAACCTGAGGAACGTGGATCTGATCTTCCGCGTCGCTGACGACCGCTTCGTTGCCCTTCTTCCGGAGACCCCGGCGGAGGGAGCAGCGGTCGCTGGTGAGAGGCTAAGGGCGAGCGCGCCCGATGTCACTTCCCACTTCGATTTTCCTGTCTCGCTTTGCATCACCTCTTCCGGCTGGAGCGGTGAAGATACCCCATCGGTCGAGGGGGTCCTGGAGTGGGTTACGTCGCGCAAAGACCCTGAATGAGGGATATCGCAAGGCTCTCCGCTTCGATCCTATTCCTTCTCCTCGCCCTCTACTGGGGGGCAGAGGCCGATCCGGTGGGCTCGATCGACGGTATCGAGATTCCTGGGTTGATCCCTTTTCAGCTGACGTTCGTGTTCACCAACGATGGTCCAACACCGATGGAGGACGTCGTCGGGCAAGCGACCCTGATGGACCGCTTCGGGAAGCCGATCGAAGGGATATCGATCGAGCCGTTCTCGGCTCCGGCAGGAGCCAGAGTCAAGGTCACGGCGCGGAGCCGGTGGGACTTCCAGCGGACCGGCATATATCTCCTGGAGGTCTCTCTCGACCTCGGAGGGGGGAGGTTCCTCGCGAACTCCCTCGCGTTCCGGATCCTCCCGGTGAGGCTACCGCTTGCTCCCGAGAAGGTGGAGGAAGGGGAGGGGCTATACACCGTATATCAGCAGCCGGTCGATTGGGGCCTCGGGAGGATCCATGCGCAGCGGGCGTGGGAGATCTCGCACGGAGACGAGAGCGTCGTCGTGGCGGTAATCGACTCGGGGATCGACAGGAGCATCCCTCAGCTCGCTGAGGGGATGTGGGTGAACGAGGATGAGATCCCGGGGAATGGAATCGACGACGATCACAACGGGTACGTCGACGACGTGAACGGCTGGGACTTCCGCGACGACGACAATAGCTCCCTTTCGGGGACCCCGATCCACGGCCACGGGACGGCGGTCGCGTCGATCATCGGTGCCAGGCCCGGAGAGCTTCCGATCGTCGGTGTCGCCCCCGGTGTGAGGCTAATGGATGTCCGGTTCCTCGACTCGGCGAACAAGTTCCGTTCCTCGGACTGGAAGACGTTCGTGCGGGCGATCGAGTATGCGGTTGACAACGGAGCCGATATCATCAACCTGAGCATCTACGCGAACGGGAAGCCTCCGGGCTACTTCGAGGACGCCCTCCGCAGGGCGGTGGCGCAAGGGGTGATCATCGTCGGGATCTCGGGGAACGAGGGGAAGCCCGAGGTCATGTATCCGGGGAAGTATCCGTACGTATATGCGGTCGCCGCGACGACGGAGGACGATCTCCTGGCCGGATTCAGCAACCGCGGCCCCGAGGTCTCCTTCTCCGCGCCCGGGGAGAAGATAACCTCGTTCACCAAGGGCGGGCGGGCGGTGACCCGATCGGGGACCTCATTCGCTGCTCCGCACGTTACAGGCGTCCTCGCATTGATCCTTTCCGCTTTCCCAGGGATATCCCCTACCGATGCGGTCGATCTGATGCGGGAGACGGCCGACGACCTCGGGGCGCCCGGTCCGGACGATTGGTACGGGAACGGCCTGGTGGACGCCTGGGAGGCACTCCGGTCCTTTCGGCGGTGAACCCGGATGCATTAAGATCACTTTCCGGTAGTATTCGGCGGGGTACGAGATCGGTTTCTTCTTAGCCCCCAACGAGGAGGTAGTGTGATACGCGTTACTTACGAAGGCGGGATGAAGTTCGTCGGTCGGGGAGAGAGCGGACATCCGGTGGTGATGGATTCCTCCCCGCGGGTCGGCGGTGCGGATAGCGCGGCCAGGCCGGTCGAGGTGATGCTCTCCTCCCTCGGTGGATGCACCGGGATGGATGTCGTCTCCATCCTGAGGAAGATGAAGACCGAGCCCGAGGCGTTCCACATCGAGATAGAAACGGAGCGGACGCCCGATTACCCAAAGGTATTCACGGCGATTCATCTGATCTACGTCGTCAAAGGGGACGTCCCGGAGGAGAACCTGAAGAAGGCGATCGATCTCTCGCTTGAGAAGTACTGTCCGATAGCCAACACCCTCTCCGGCGTGGCGAAGATCACCTCGAGCTACCGGATCGAGCCCTCTTCGTAGTCGGTCGCCTTTTCCAAGATCCTGTCCGCATCGATGTTATAGCGGACATAATCGATTGCGCGGTCGAGCGACGGGCCGGGACGGATCCATACGCGTTCGAGGAGGCCGGCGCATATCGTGGCGGTGACGAGGGTGTTCTGGCCGGCGAGGATAACCGGGACGTTCCTCTCGTTCGCCCGTTCGACGATCTCCCGCGGCGGCCGGTGGTTCCCCGTCAGGATCAAACACCTCAGGCTCTGGACGTCGAGGGCGGCACGTTGGATCTCCAACCTGTCCCCGCCGGTGATGACGGCGAGGGCCGGTGTCCTGCGGAAGCTCATGAGCGAGGCCTCCGGTCCCATCGCACCGACTACGAAGTGGCGGACTTCGTTGTTCAGACCGGCGTCGGTGACGATCCGCCCTCCGAGCCGTTTGGCGATCTCCTCGACCCCGACCGACCGCAGGTTCGGATCGTGCGGGATGATTCCGAGGACTTCCGCCCCCCGATCGGCAAGGAACGGGACGAATACCTCTTGGACGATCATCACCGGCCGGTCTGCAGGTACGTCCTTCAGGATGACGCCGAGTATCCGAGGACCGTCCTCGAACAGGCGTAGGGCGCATAAGACGCGGTCGATCGCCTCCTCGCCGTCGTAGTTGGTCAGGAGGAGAACGTCGGTGGAGAGGAGATCGGCCAGGTCGAGGTCGCTCAGACCGGCGCTCACCCCGAGGCCGAGGTAGTTCCGCCCCTCGATGAGCGTGACGTCGCGGCCCTCGCTCAACCGCGCAAACGCGCTGAGTATCCGCTTCCTGAACCCCAGATCCCCCGATTCGATCGCCTCGCGGAGGAACGGGCCCTCGAGAGGGACCGGCGCGATGTCGTGGAGCTCATCATCGAGGGAGAAAAGGGAACGGATCGCGGCGGCATCGCGATCGATCGGTTCGCCGGTTGCGTAGGAGACCTCGAAGCTTATCGGCTTCATATAGGCGATCCGCATCCCCCGCTCCTGAAGCGTCCGGCCGAGGGCGAGCGACAGGAGGCTCTTCCCGGCGTGCTTCTCTGTAGATACGATGAGGATCCGTTTCATTTGTCTTGCGTATCTTTCCCCTTTCCTTCCGGATCGGGCTGAACCCGATCTGCGGAGATCTTAGTCCCGAATCGAACCCAAGGCAATCGGCACACACAATCCTCACAATTGCGCCCGTCCCCCTTCACATCGTGGAGTTAGCTTTACGGGGAGGCGGTATCGCCGGACCCTTCTGGAGAGCAAGCCCCACCTTCGAAGAAGGTATAATCGAAATAGGATGAAAAGGATTCTGATCGTAGACGACGAAGAGATGATCGTCCGCACGGTGAAGGCGTACCTCGATCGAGAAGGGTTCAAGACCTATACCGCGTTCGACGGGGAGGCCGCCCTGCAGGCGTTCACCGAGAAGGGGCCCGATCTCATCATCCTCGACCTCATGCTTCCCAAGATGAGCGGGATCGAGGTGACCCGCGCGATCCGGGCGAAGTCGTCCGTTCCGATCATCATGCTGACGGCGAAGGCGGCGGAGGCCGATCGGGTCGTCGGCCTCGAGCTCGGGGCCGACGACTACGTAGTCAAGCCATTCAGCCCGCGGGAATTGGTCGCCCGGGTCCGCGCCGTCCTCCGCCGGTACGAAGGGGAGGGGATGGAGGTAGAGCGGATCATCGCCGGGGGGCTCGAGATCGATCTCAAGACCCGCGAACTGAAAGTCGACGGCAGGGAAGTCGACCTCACCCCCACCGAATTCGATCTCCTCGCGTACCTCGCCCGGCATCCGGGGCAGGTGTTCACGCGCCTCCAGCTCCTCCGCGAGGTCCAGGGGTACACGTACGATTCCTTCGCCCGGACGATCGATACCCACGTCAAGAACCTGAGGCGGAAGATCGAAGCCGATCCGAAGTCGCCACGCTACATCCTGACGGTGCACGGGGTCGGGTATCGATTCGCCCGCCAGACGTAATATGCTCCGCCGGTTCCCGCTCGCCATAAAGTTTGGCCTTGCGTTCACCATCGTCATCCTCCTGTCTGTCGCACTCGTCTACTTCTTCACCGCCCGATCGATCACGCAGCGGTTCGATGAGTACCGGAGGCAGAACCGGGAGGTGTTCGGTAAGACCCTGAGTTCTCAGCTCGCCTGGTACCGGGGTAGTCAAGGGACGTGGATCGGGGTCGACCGGCTCCTCTTCCGGACGGTCCGCGTGGAGATCAACGGCCAGATCTTCGAGGGACGCTCGTTGATCTTCAACGGCGAGTTCTCCCTCGCCAATGAGGATGGGCGCGTCTTTCTGAGCACCGTCCAGGAGGAGGTGGGGAAGGTCCTGACCGAGGAGGAGATGAACGAGGGGATCCCGATCCGGGTCGACGGGAAGAGGGTCGGTACGCTCCTCCTCGGAGACGTCGGCCCGAACCTAGATCCGAATGAGGCCGAGTTCCTCGCTTCGGCCAAGGAATCGGCGCTCCTCGGAGGAGGAATCGCCGCTGCCATAGCCCTTTTCCTCTCCGTCCTCCTGATCGCCCAGATCCTCTCGCCCCTCCGGAGGCTGACCCGCGCCACCGAGCTGATCGCCCACGGCGATCTTCCGGATGAGGTCAGGATCAAGGCGAGGGACGAGTTCGGACAACTCGGCGGGTCGTTCAACCAGATGATCGAGAACCTCCGCCGCTCGGAGGCGGCGCGGAGGACGATGACGGCCGATATCGCCCACGAACTAAGGACGCCGGTCACGATAATCCAGGGGACACTGGAAGCGATCCTGGATGGGGTCTACGAACCGAGCGACGCGACGATCGCGCCGATCTACGAGGAGACGCTCCACCTCGGCCGGCTGATCGACGACCTCCGCGACCTCGCCCTCGCCGAGGCGGGGGAGCTCCGGCTGGAGAGGGAACCGGTCGAGCTTGAGGGGCTGATCCGTCAGGTGACGGATGCCCTCGTCTCGTCCCCCGAGGATGCGCCGGAGCTTCTCATCTCAACCGAAGGATCCATACCTCCAATAGATGCGGATCCGAAACGGCTCCGCCAGGTGGTCGCCAACCTGTTGAGCAACGCCCTTCATTACACCCCACCCGATGGGAAGGTGATGATCGATCTCCGACGGATCGACGGGGAAGTCGAGGTCGTATTCGCCGATACCGGCCCCGGAATAGCGGAGGAGGATCTCCCACACCTGTTCGAGCGGTTCTACCGGGGGGACCCGGCGCGTAATCGGGTCGGTGGCAGCGGATTGGGCCTAGCGATCGTCAAGCAATGGGTCGAAGCGCATGGAGGGAAGATCCGAGCGGAAAACAGGGAGGAAGGCGGCGCCCGGTTCACGATCAGGCTCCCCTTGAAAAACCACCCTCCCAGGGGCTAGGATCGCTCATGTTGTCGCAGCCGTTCTACAACCCGCATATCGGCGAGATGACGTTCGAGGATGTCATCGGGAGCATCGTCGAAGAGATGGAGAGAAGTCCGAAGGACCGGTTTGAGATCCTGATCGGATCCGATTCTTCGACCAACCTCGATCACCTCGATCTCGTCAGCGCCGTCGTCCTCCACAGGCTAGGCAAAGGGGGGAGGTACTTCTGGACGCGGCACCGCGAGAGGCGGATCCCCTCCCTCAGGCAGAGGATATGGCGCGAGGCGTGGTTATCGTTCGAGCTCGCCCAGCTCCTCCTCGAACGGCTCGCCGACTCCTCCACCCTGCACTTCAACCTCGAGATTCACGTCGACATCGGCGAGAACGGGAGGACGAAGGAGATGATCGACGAAGTGGTGGGGATGATCATCGCCAACGGCCTGGCCGTCCGGATCAAGCCGCACGCCTATGCCGCCTCCTCCGTGGCGGACAAGCACACCTGATCCGGATTAGTCCGGCGGGTGGATCAGGGCGTAGGCCTCGTTCCGCGATACCCCCAGCCCCGACGTCAGCGCGCGAAGGATCGCCCTCTTCGGTACCCCTTCTGCCATGAGGATGGAGGCGGTCCTCCTCGCCACTTCGGATCCATCACTCCCGCCCCCTCCCTCGATGATAAGGATGCACTCCCCCTTTCTGACACCTTCGGCCAGCATTCCGCGAATAGCCTCCGCCGTTCCGCGGAGGAATTCCTCGTGAACCTTGGTCAACTCGCGGGCGAGGACGAGCCGCCGCTCGGGGAGGATCTCCGCGATCGTCGCCAGGGTCGCCTCGAGGCGATGGGGGGAGGGGTGGACGATGGAGGTCTTCTCCTCCCTTCGTATCCGCTCGAAGAACCTCCGACGCTCCCCCGGTCGGCGGGGGACCGCCCCGAAGAACGCGAACCGGTCGGTCGGAAGGCCGGAGGAGACGAGGGCCGCGATCGCCGCGGTCGGGCCGGGTATCGGGACGACCCTGAACCCTCCCTCGATGGCGGCGCGGACCAAAGGGTAGCCGGGATCGCTGATCAACGGGGTACCGGCATCGCTGACCAGGGCGAGATCTTTCCCCCCCTGGAGGAGGCCGATTATCGCCTCGACCCTCCTTTGCTCCACTCCCTGGTACAAGCTCGAATAGAATGGGGTCTTGATCCGATAGCGATTCAAGATCCGCTTCGTCGTCCGCGTGTCTTCGGCGATTATGAGATCGACGGCTCGTAGGGTCGAGATCGCCCTCAATGTGATGTCGGCCAGGTTTCCGATCGGAAGGGACACGATGTAGAGGGTCCCTCGATCTCGGCGTTCAGTGCGGTCTGTCATTCGATCCTTCTTCGATCCCCCCTTTACTCTAGTCGATCCAAAGGCGGCTTACAATCTGGAGCCATCGCCGCTCGGGGCGCACCGGTCACCAACAGAACGAGCAATTGACGGTTTGCGGCGGGACGGGTGTTTTATCCGTTCGGCGGGCGCCGTGATATCCTCCTTTCGCGTGCACTCGACGCATCGTGTAAACGGGGGTGAGGCGCGGGATGAATAGCAATACGTTGACTTGGATCCTGATAGGGGTCGGGCTGGTATTCGGCGGGTTGCTCTTCCTCCTCGGATCTCCCCCGGAGGATGCCGCTCCTCCGGTTCAAACCGCACCGGTCGTCGTCTCCCCTCAGCCGGTCGCTCCGATCGAGGAGGAGACGTTCTGGGAGCCGGCGGCCTGTCCGGCATCTGAGACGTGCCCCTCCGCGCCGGAGGAGCCGTGCGGTTCGCCGTGCGTGAAGGAGGCCCCGCCGAGCGACGGATGCTCTGAGATCCCGAGCCCCTGTTCCTGCACCGAAGGTTGTGAGAGGCCGCTCCTCGGGGTGATATTCCCCGCTGCGGAGCCGCCGCATCCGCGCGACCTGCCGAAACCCAAGATCGACAGGCACTACCCACCTTCAATCGACGAGGGTTCGACCGTCCCCCTCTTCGCCTGGATAGAGAACCCCGGTTGCGTGCAGGTCTGTTTCGCGTGGTCGGTGAGCAAAGGATGGCTCGAGGATCCTGACACCTTGACCCCGATCTATCATGCTCCTGAGAGCGACCGCGCAGGCGGTGAGACGGTGACGATCACCCTCACCATCTACGATCAGTTCGGGGGGAAGAGGTTCGATCAGATCAGGATCCCGATCAGGAACCTGGACTACGTCGCCCCCCCGGTGCCGTAAGGGACGCGGGTCCGAGCGCTTTGCGGCCTGAACGCGATTTGAATCCGGCCCGTTACCCGGCTATAAGATCAAACATGGGTTTACCCATCCGGAGGGATCATGGACGAAGGAGCGCTAAATAGATTGCGAATCCTCCTCGCAAAGGTCAGTGATCACCTTTGACCGTGAAGCCCTGACCGAAGAGATCTCCAGGTTGGAAAGGGAGATGGCCGTCCCCGGTTTCTGGGATGACAGGGCCCGGGCGGCGGAGATCTCCCGGAAGCTCGAGCGCGACCGCTCCCTCCTCTCCCAGGTCGATCGGCTGGCGACCGAGCTGGAGGAGATCGAGCTCCTACACGGGATGGCCCTCGATGCCGGCGATGAGGAGGAGCTCGCCTCGCTCGCCGGAAGGAGCGCTGCATTGGAGCGGGAACTCCGGCGGCTCTCTGTTGCCCTGACGTTCTCGGGAGAGCACGATCCCTCCGATTGTTATCTCTCCGTCAATGCTGGCGCCGGTGGAGCCGATTCCCAGGACTGGGCGGAGATCCTCCTCAGGATGTACGGCCGCTTCTGCGAGCGGATGGGGTTCAAGGCGAAGCTGATCGAGGTCAGCCCCGGCGAGGTGGCCGGTATCCGGAGCGCGACCCTCGAGGTCAAAGGGCCCTACGCCTACGGAAACCTGAAGGGCGAGAAAGGGGTCCACCGATTGGTCAGGCTCTCCCCCTTCGACTCCGCTCACCGGCGGCATACGTCGTTCGCCGCGGTGAGCGTCGTCCCCGTCACCGAGGAGGAGGAGCTCGAGATCGATCCGAAGGATCTGCGGATTGATACCTACCGTTCCTCCGGTGCCGGTGGGCAGCACGTAAACGTCACCGATTCCGCCGTCCGGATCACCCACCTTCCGACCGGTATAGTCGTCTCCTGTCAGAACGAGCGGAGCCAGCACCAGAACAAGGAGACGGCGATGCGCGTCCTGTGCTCCCGGCTCGGCGAGCTCCTCCGGGAGAAGGAGGCGCAGAAGCTCGAAGAGCTGCAAGGGGAATTGAAGGATATCGAGTGGGGGAGTCAGATCCGTTCCTACGTCCTCCATCCCTATCGGATGGTGAAGGACCATCGGACCGGCGAAGAGACGGGGGATGTCGACTCCGTACTCGATGGGGATCTGGACCGGTTCATCGAGGCGTTCCTCGCCAAACCAGGTGAGGACAAGCCCTCCAAGGATCGGCGAAGAAAATAGAAAAAAACTTTTGATTACCTGACTAATCCCTGCTATAATGAATGGTAGATAACCTCCGGGAGGTGGCATGAAGTGCCTAAGAAGAAGCTGATGAACAAGCTGTCGATCTACGTCCCGCAGAACAAGGTTGATCGCCGGCCGGTGGAGAGGCTGATAAGGCTCGCCGAGGCGAAAGATCGGTCGGTCAACTACCTCGTCGTCGAGGCGATACTGGAATACCTGAAGCGGGAGGAGAAGAAGGCCGGCTAATCCGGTCCCGTGCGGAGTCGGTCGAGATAGGCCTGGAGGATGAGGACAGCGGCGAGGGAGTCGCGGAGTCCCTTCCGTCTCTGCCGTGAGAACCCGCCCTCGATCAACACCCGATCGGCCTCGACGCTCGTCAACCGCTCGTCGATCGTGGCGACCGGGATCCCGATCTCCCCTTCGAGCAGAGCGGCGAATCGAAGGGCCTCCTCTGCCATCTCACCGCTCGATCCGTCCATGTTGAGGGGGAGGCCGACCACGATCCGTTCCACCCCCCTCTCTCGCGTCAGATCCTTCAAGAATGCTATATCGTCCGTCTCCGAGCGGCTTCGGATGCGGGCGGGGAGGGGGCTGGCGAGGATCCCCCCTTCGTCGCTCAAGGCGAGTCCGAGCCGCTTCCTCCCGTAGTCGATCCCGAGGAGCCTCATCTTCCCGTTCCGAGGATTTCGAGTGCCCGACGGACGAGCCCCTCGGCGGTCAGTCCCTCCCCCCGTAGACGCTCCAATGCCATCCTCGCCTCTCTTGGGGAGAAGCCGAGCGACTTGGAGGTCAGCGCCTTAAGGGCGGTCTCCTCCTCCGAGGAGAGGATGAACCGGCTTGCCTCGCCCCCCCCCGGTCCTACCTTATCCCTCAGGTCGACGAGGATCCGCTCGGCCGTCTTCCGTCCGATCCCCTTGATCTTGGTCAGAGAAGCGATGTCGCCCGATCCGATCGCCTTGACGAACGCATCTGGGGGGAGGGAGGAGAGGATCTGGATCGCGAGGCGGGGGCCGACCTGCCCCACTGTGAGGAGCTGACGGAAGAGCTCCCGCTCGGCCGGGGAAGAGAATCCGTAGAGCTGTACGGAGTCGTCCCGGGCGATCAAATGGGTGTAGAGGAGGGCGGTTTTCCCCTCGGAGCAGGATCGGATCGTCCCCGCAGGGCAGAAGGCGGCGTAGGCGATCCCTCCCGTGTCGATTACCACGGAATCGGGATCGATCCGGACCACTTCTCCGCTTATCGAGTCGATCATCCCTCCTCCTTCACTTCCGCCCTTCCCCCGGTCGCATCCCTCAGGGCGGCGATGAATCCTTCGGCCCGGCTACGCATGATGGTTATCGCTGCCCGCGCCTGTCTATCGTACTCTATCCCTTCGAGGTTCGCGCCATAGCGGTGGAGCGTCCCCATGACAGCTGAGGTGAGCTCGGGGGGAAATCGGACCGATACCCTCGATTCGATCTGTCTCTCTACGATCCGGGCTTCGGAGATCGCCGCGGCCGCGGCGTCGGAGTACGCCCGGGCGAGCCCGCCGATCCCGAGCTTCGTCCCCCCGAAGTAGCGGACGACGGCGATCATGACGTTTATCAACTCTGACCCCTCGATCCGCCGGAGGATCGGAACCCCGGCCGATCCGGCCGGTTCCCCGTCGTCGTCGGCGCGCGAGATGATCTCTCCTTTATCGTCGAGGAGGCGGTAGGCGAACGGCCGATGGGTCGCGTCGTGGTACGCCCTCCTCAGGCGTTCCTGCTCTCTATCGATATCCGCGGCGGAGGAGACAGGAGCGAGAAATGCGAGGAAACGCGACTTCTTCCTGCTGATCCTCGCTGAGGTTGAAGCGGCGACGGTGTAAAAGCCGTCTATCATCTCCGGCCTTCGAGTGGGGGTTCCCGTTCCCCGGCGAGGGAGCAGATCAGGCCGTAGGCGGCGCTGACATCCTCTTTTTCCCCCTCGATCAGGAGGGATACGCTCCCTAACCCCTCTCCGATCCCACCGGACGCGATATGGGTGGCACGGACGTCGAACATCGATTCGAGGGCCTCGATCTCGGTTATCACCTCTCCGACGAGGGGGAACATCCCGCATGGGAGGCCGTCCCCGAGGTCGAGCCGCCGGGTCCCGAGTTTCATCGCCAGTTCTGATATCGGCGTGTGGATCGACTTTCCGACGCTGATCGGGATCACGA
>QMQL01000005.1 GCA_003650505.1 Candidatus Acetothermia bacterium
GCCCCGATGTTCGTCCCCTCCCCGACCGCGGCATCGCCAATGTAGGCGAGATGCCCGGCCTTCACACCCCGGCCGAGCCGGGCCGCCTTCACCTCGACGAAGTTCCCGACCCTCGCCTCCGGGCCGACGTCCGCCCCAGGACGGAGGTGCGCGTACGGCCCGATAGAGGAGCCTCTCCGGACGCGGGATCCCTCGAGGACCGAATAGCGGACGGTGCTTCCGTCCTCCACGACCGAACCCTCGATGAACGCATCCGGCCCGATCGTGCAATCCCGGCCGATCCGGGTCGAACCGCGCAGATAGACGCCGGGGAAGATGACCGTCCCCGCGCCTATTACGACGTCCTCATCGGGGTAAGTACGCTCCGGATCGACGATCGAAACCCCTCCTTCGAGGAGGGAATCGATCCGGAGCCGCCGGGCGACTCCCTCGATCCTCGGAAGGTCCCGCTTGCCGGAGAGCCGGAGCGCCTCATCGGAAGGGATGGGAGGGGCGGCCCTGACCCTCCCCCCTCCCGCAGTGTACCTCTCTATCACCGCTTCGACATCGATGGGGGAGCCATTCAGCGCGTCGATGAGGAGGCCTTCCCCGTTAGCAAGGAAGATGGGCAGACCATCGACGCGGAGGAGGCCGCCTTCGGAAGGATCAAAACCGTCGACGAACGCGCCGATCGACCCCGGTGCGAGGAGGGGGAGATCCCCGGCGGCTCCGAGGATCACGTTCCCGCGGATCGCCCGCTCGAGATCATCCACTTTCGGATCGAACGCTTCGATCGATCCTCCCTCCGCTGCAGCTCTCATCTGAGGGATGTCGGTGAGAAGGAGGATCCTCTCGATCCCCGCTTTCCGGAGGGAACGGAGGATACGTTCGAACGCGGGTATCCCGAGGACCGGTAGGAGGAAGCGCTCAGGCTCCCCCTCAAACGCAAACACAAAGGCGACGACTTCCCGCGGTTTCATCCTCTCATCGAGGGATGATACGTCAGGCCGCAGAGGGCCATCAAGCCGAATCCCATTGCGGAGAGAGCGTCCAAGCACTTATACTACGCCCATTCCCGATTACAGGAGGTGACATCGATGAACGGGCGCGTCTTTTCCGGGGCCCAGCCGACCGGAACGCTTCACATCGGAAACTACTTCGGGGCGATCAGAAACTGGGCCGCCCTCCAGGAAGATCACGAATGCGTTTACTGCATCGTCGATTACCACGCGATCACGATCGAGGTCGACCCGAACGTACTCCGAGCGGCGTCCCGCTCGATGGCCCTCGACCTGATCGCCTGCGGGATAGATCCGGAAAGGTCGATCCTGTTCGTGCAATCCGCCGTCCCCGAGCACACCGAGCTCGCCTGGATCCTCGGAACGGTCACCTCCTACGGCGACCTTACCCGGATGACCCAGTTCAAGGACAAATCGGCCGGGAGGAAGTTCGTCTCCGCAGGGCTCTTCACCTACCCCGTCCTGCAGGCGGCCGACATCCTCCTCTACAGGGCGACCGGGGTCCCGGTCGGCAAGGATCAGGTGCAACACCTCGAGCTCTCCCGGAGGATCGCGCGGAGGTTCAACTCGAGATACGGGGAGCTCTTCCCCGAGCCGGAGCCGATCGTTCCGAAGAAGGGGGCGCGGATTATGTCGCTCGCTGATCCATCAATCAAGATGAGCAAGAGCGCGGGGGAGGCCCACTACATCGGGGTGATGGAGGACGAGTCATCGATCCGGAAGAAGATCCGCTCGGCGGTGACCGACGTCGGCCTGAAGCCGGGGAGCGAGATGTCCCCTGGAGTGGAGAACCTGTTCGAGATCCTCGAGCTTGCCACTGCGGAGGGAGGGGATCCGACGATCGTGAGGGAGCTCCGGGAGGAGTTCGAAGCGGGTAAGCTCCTCTACTCGCGGTTGAAGGACGCTGTGTTCGAGGAGCTGATCCGGATCATCCGCCCGATCCAACAGAGAAGGGCAGAGGTTGCACAGTCGGGGAAGATCGAAGAGATCCTAGAAGAGGGCGCAATGCGGGCGCGGGAGCTGGCGCGGCCGACGATCGCCGAGGTCCGGAAGCGCGTCGGACTCGGCTGACCCTTCAACTACGGACCCCTCCATCCCGGAAAGAACCCGAGAGATCGGACCAGATCGCTTGTAGCTCCACCGCGGAAAGCGCCGTTCGATCGGTAAAATCGGGATCGACAAGCCCCTTATCTTCCGGGACGGTGAACCGCTGCAGGGTGTAGCGCTTCGCCCCCTCGATCCAGTCGGCGATAGCGCGGATGTCGTCCTCAGTCAACCCCGGAGCGACGGTGGTGCGAAACTCGTAGTCCGGCGCGCGATCGACGATCACCCGGATCGACTCCTCGATCACGGAGGGATCGATAGGCACGCCGACGACCTCAGAATACCGCGCCGGGGGAGCCTTCACGTCCATCGCCACGTAGTCGAGGAGCCCCGCATCGAACAGCCCTGCCAGAACCTCGGGATGCGAGCCGTTCGTATCGAGCTTGACGAGGTAACCGAGCCTTTTTACCTCGCCGATGAACCGGGAAAGGTCGTGATGGAGCGTCGGCTCGCCGCCGGTGATCGCCAGGGCATCGAGAAACCCCTTCCGCTCAGCGAGGAGGGCGAGGACGCGATCCTCGGGGATCGGGTTGAGGAGGGCGATCCGCTCGGGTAGGACGAGCTCGGGGTTGTGACAGAACGGGCAGCGGAAGTTGCAGGACGGGGTGTAGATGAGGGCCGCCACCTTCCTCGGATAATCGATCAGGGTCGTGGGGAGGATATGGGCGATCCTCATCTTTCGACGGCTAGGATTGTGCTATCGGCTCTGCGGAGTACGTCTTCCGATCGGAGAACTCGGCCCGCTTCCCGTCGTTCCACTGCTCGACCGGCCGGAGGTACCCGACGATCCGGGAGTAGACCTCCGCCCTCTGCCTCCGCTCCTCCGGGATCAGGGTCCCATCCTCGAGGATCAGGTTACCGGCATCATCTTCTTTGTAGTTCAACTTTTACACCTCCTTGACGATCATTTGCCTTGAAGCTCTCTACCAATTCCTCATCGCATTTGGGGCAGTACTTGTGTTCCCCCGCGATGTACCCGTGTTTCGGACAGATGGAGAACGTCGGGGTGAGGGTGTAGTAGGGGAGACGGAAGTTCTCCGCTATCTTCCGAACGAGGCGCTTCGCCGCCTCCGGCGTAGGGCTCCGCTCGCCGAGAAACCCGTGGAAGACCGTCCCGCCGGTGTAGCGGGTCTGAAGCGGGTCCTGCAGGGTAAGCGCCTCGAACAGATCATCGGTGAGGCCGACCGGGAGGTGGGTGGAGTTCGTATAGTAAGGGGTATCCCCGCCATAGACCTCGAGGTTGTATATCCTGATGTCCGGATATGTCTCGAGGTCCTTCTTCGCCAGCCGGTAGCTCGCCCCCTCGGCCGGGGTCGCCTCCAGGTTGAAGATCTCTCCGGTCTCTTCCTGGAAATCGGCGAGCCTCTCGCGCATGAAATCGAGGACGGCCGCGGCGAAATCCCGGCCGTCAGGATCGGCAATCGACGTTCCGAAGAGGTTGAGGATCGCCTCGTTCATCCCGATCACCCCGATCGTGGAGAAGTGGTTCCGCCAGTAACCCCCCTCCGCCTCCTTGATCCGGTCGAGGTAGTAGCGGGAGTAGGGATAGAGCCCCCCTTCGGTCAGGGCCTCGAGCGTCTTCCGCTTGACGATCAGGGCCTCCTTCGCCAGGTCCATCAGCTGGGAGAGCCTCCCGAAGAAGTCGTCCTCATCCTCGGCTAAGTAGCCGAGGCGGGGGAGGTTTATCGTGACGACCCCGATCGACCCGGTCAGGGGGTTCGCCCCGAACAGCCCGCCGCCGCGGGCGCGGAGCTCGCGGTTGTCGATCCGGAGCCGGCAGCACATGCTCCGCGCATCCTCGGGCCGCATGTCGCTCCCGATGAAATTGGAGAAATAGGGGATCCCGTACCGGGCGGTCATCTCCCAGATCGGTGCCAGGACCGGGTTGTCCCAGTCGAAGTCCTCGGTGATGTTGTAGGTCGGGATCGGGAAGGTGAACGGCCGGCCGGCCGCATCCCCCTCGAGCATCACCTCGGCGAACGCCCGGTTGAACAAGTCCATCTCCGGCTGGTAGTCCCCGTATTTCGAGTCCTTCAAGACCCCTCCGATGATCACCGGCTCGTCCTTCATGTACCGGGGAACCTTCAGATCGAGGGTGACGTTGGTGAACGGCGTCTGGAACCCGACCCGCGTCGGGACGTTCATGTTGTACACGAACTCCTGCAGGTTCTGGCGAACCTCCTCGTAGGAGAGGTGATCTGCCCGGATGAACGGGGCGAGGTAAGTATCGAGGTTCGAGAACGCCTGCGCCCCGGCCGATTCCCCCTGAAGGGTGTACATGAAGTTGACGATCTGGAGGAGGGCGACGCGGAAGTGCTTCGCCGGCCGGGAGGCGATCTTCCCCCGTACGCCGGTGAAGCCGCGGACGAGGAGGTCGCGGAGGTCCCAGCCGACGCAATACGCCCCGAGCGTCCCGAGATCGTGGATATGAAAGTCGCCGGAGATGTGGCCCCGACGAATCTGAAGCGGGTAGATCTTGTTCAGCCAGTACTTCGATATGATCCGATCTGTGATATGGGTGTTCAGCCCCTGGAGGGAGAAGGTCATGTTGCTATTCTCCCGCACCCGCCAGTCCCGATCGTTCAGGTAGTCCTCGACGAGGGGGACCTCGCTTAGGAGCCCCTTCATCTCCCGGAGGTCCTCGCGCTGCTTCCGATAGAGGATGTACGCCTTCGCCGTCCGGACGAGGCCGGCCGAGATCAGCGTCTCCTCCACGATATCCTGGATCTCCTCGACGGTCGGCCTCTCGCCGGGGAAACGCCGGTCGAGGGTCAGGACCACCCGCCCGGAGAGGCGCTCGGCAAGCCGTTCGTCCCCCTCGCCGACCTCCTCCATCGCCTTCCAGATGGCGGTCGTCACCTTGAGCTGGTTGAACGGAACGGAACGGCCATCCCGCTTGACGATATAGTCCATCTTCCCCCTCATCCTCCGCCCTACAGACGGGTCTTTATCCTAGCAGGGGAGGGGAGGGATAACAATCCCCATCTACAGTCCTCGACGGGCAGAACCCTGCTTCGCTAGTGGAAGATGGCGGCCGGAAGGGGAGCGGCGAGACAACCGTCACGGGGAAGGAGCGGGCAACGTGACCGGGGGTGGAGCAGGACGGACGCGGCCTCTTGATTCCCGCCCCCTCCCCCGATACCATGATCCGACATTTATCCGACCGAGAAGGTTAAGAGGTGATACAGATTCCGAACATCGCTTCAGCGGCGAAACGCCTGCGGCAGAGCGAGGAGCGCCGGGGCCGCAATCGGGCGAGGAAGGCCGCGATCAAGAGGACGATAAAGCAGATCCGCCGCCATATAGAGGCGGGGGACAAGGAGGGAGCAGCCTCCCTCCTTCCCGAGCTTGCCAAGGCGACCGACAAGGCGGCCCAACGGAACGCCATTCACAAGAACAAGGCCGCACGGATCAAGTCCCGCTGGACGAGGAAGGTCCAGGCTCTCTAAGGAGGGGTCCGCCGTGCGGCACTTCGATTTCCTCGGCAAGGCGAAGTACTTCATCCCGGTCTCCATCCTCCTCATCGCGATCAGCGCCATCTTCGTGATCCCCCAGGTCCGCGGCCTGAAGATGGGGATCGACTTCACCGGCGGGACCCAGTTCACGGTGAAGTTCACCGAGCCGGTCGACACGGCGGCGATCCGGAAGATGCTCGGCGAGATCGACTCCGGCGGGATCGATCTGACGAAGAGCGTCATTCAGGACGTGACCGGAAAGAACACCAAGGTGATCACCACCCAGCTCCTGAACGTGGAGAGGGATCAACGGGTGATCGACCGGATCGAATCGACCCTCAGGAGCGAATTCCCTGTCGAGGACATCAGCCGCCGCCTGATCGGCCAGCAGGTCAGCCGTGAGCTCGCGGAGAAGGGATGGCAGGCGATCCTCCTCGCCCTCGTCGCGATCCTCGTCTACGTCTCCTGGCGCTTCCGGTTGAGGTACGCGGTCGGGGCGGTCGCCGCCCTGATCCACGACGTGACGATCGCCCTCGGTATCTTCGCCATCTTCGGGATCGAGATAAACCTCGCCACGATCGCCGCGTTCCTGACGATCATCGGTTATTCGTTGAACGACACGATCGTCATCTTCGACCGGATCCGCGAGAACCTGAAGGTCGAAAGGAAGAAGAACATATTTGATATCATAAACCTGAGCGTCAACCAATCGCTCTCCCGAACGCTGAACACCTCGATCACGACCTTCATCCCCGTCATCATCCTCTTCCTGTTCGGAGGGAGCGTACTCCGCGGGTTCTCCCTCGCCCTGTTGATCGGCGTGATCGTGGGAACCTACTCCTCAATGTACATCGCCAACCCGATCCTCTACGCCTGGGCGAAGAAGGCCGGCAGAACGAAGAGGGGCTAATGAGATCGATCCTCCGCGAGGGGAGGGAGTGGGAGATCGCCCTCCCACCGGACGAATCTCTGATCGAAGCCATCCGAAGTTCCCTCGGTTGCTCACGCCCGTTCGCCGTCCTCCTAGCTCAACGGGGAGGCACCTCGTGGGAAGGGCTGATCGTCCCCGATCGGGCGAGCTTCCACTCGCCCTTCTCCCTCCCCGACATGGAGCCGGCCGTCCTCCGCCTGAGGGAGGCGATCGAACGGAAGGAGAAGGTCTTCATCCACGGCGACTTCGACGCCGACGGGCTATCGGGTGCCGCCGTCCTCTACCGCGGCCTCCGTCCCCTCTTCCCGCCGAACTCGATAAAGGTGGAGGTCGGTGACCGCCTCCATGGACACGGGCCGTCGCACCAGTTCGTCATGCGGGCGATCGAGGAGGGGTTCTCCCTGGTCGTCACGGCCGACTGCGGGATAGGGAGCCACGACGAGATCGAAGAACTCGCCCGGGCCGGGATCGACACGATCGTCACCGACCACCACCTCCCCGCGCCGACCCTCCCACCGGCTGTGGCGATCATCGACCCGCATCGACCGGACAGCTCCTACCCGAATCGCCACCTCGCCGGCGTGGGGGTGGCGTACAAGCTGATCGAGGGGCTCTACACCCGGCTCGGGAGGCCCGCTCCCCGTCGGCTCCTCGATCTCGTCGCCCTCGGGACGATCGCCGATCTCGTCCCCCTGGCGAACGGAGGGGAGAGTGAGAACCGGGCGATGGTCCGGGAAGGGTTCGCGTTGATCGCAGACGGCGAAGGATCGTCCCTCGGGATCCGCGAGCTCCTCTCCCGATTCTCGATCAACCCGAAGAAGCTGACGACCTCGGACATCGGCTACCTCGTCGCTCCGAAACTGAACGCCGCCAATCGGGCCGGTGACCCGAAGGTCGCGTTCCTCCTCCTGATAACCGAGGATCAGGATAAGGCGGCCTACCTCGCCGAGATCCTCCTCGATTACAACCGCGATCGGGAGATCGCCCAGAACGACCTGATCGCTCAGGCAGAGGTGATGATCAGGAGCGAAGGGATCGATCCGCGCGACTCCGGGTTCGTCTTCCTGGTCGGGGACTACTGGAACGAGGGGATCCTCGGGCTGGTCGCCTCCAACCTGACCGAGCGCTACCGCGTCCCGTCGGTCGTCCTGTCGCGGGGCGAAAGGATCAGCCGCGGCTCGTGCAGGAGCATCGGGGACTTCGACGTCAACGCTTGCCTCGAGGCGAACTCCGCCCTCCTCCTCCAGCACGGCGGCCATCGGATGGCCGCCGGGTTCTCGATCGCCAACGACGCGATCCCGAAGCTCGAGGAGCGGCTCGAGTCCTACATCGCCGCCCATCGATCGGAGATCACCGCGCTCCCGCCGGAGAGGATCGACACGGCAACCGAACTGGCCGAGATCGACCTCCGCCTGTACACCGAGCTGTCGTCCCTCGCTCCCTATGGCCCGGGGAATCCACGGCCGGCATTCCTCGTCCGCGGCTGCCGGTTCGGGGGGCTGACCCTGGTCGGGAACCGGCGCCAGCATCTGAAGGGGAGGATCTTCCAGGGGGAGAGTTCCCTCCCATTCATCGCCTTCCGGATGGGGAGGCACCTGTCCCTGTTCGAGAACGGGGACGAGCACTTCCTCGTCTGCCGGGTCGGGTTCGACGACTGGCAGGGGAGCGTCCAGGTGCAGGGGATCGACCTCGTGACCGACTGATCACTTCCCGACGCAGAACCGGGAGAAGACACTATCGAGGATCGACTCGCTCACGTCGATCCCTTGAAGCTCACCGCTCGTCCGGTATGCGTTCCGGAGCTCCTCGGCGACCATGTCGGTGGATGAACCCTCCCTTATCGCCCTGATCCCCCGCGAGAGGGCATCCCCGAGCCGGCGGAGGAGGTCCCGCTCCCACGTGTCGAGGAGGAGGATCGTATTCCGGGCCGGAACCCTCCCGTCGAGGAGGAGCTCGGCGATCAGCCCGCGGAGCCGATCGATCCCATCCCCGCGTTCGGCCGAGACGGCGATACTCCCCTCCCACCCCCCTTCCGGCAACCGGTCGATCCGCGATGGGAGATCGGTCTTGTTGAGGACGACGAGGACGGGGATCCCCCATTCCTCGGCGAGGAGCGAGCGGTCCTGATCGGTCAACGGCTCGTTCCGGTCGAGGACAAGGAGGAGGAGATCGGATCGCCTCACCGCCTCGCGCGCCCGGAGGACCCCCTCCGCCTCGACGGGATCGGCCGGATCGCGGAGGCCGGCGGTGTCGATCAGGCGGACCGGGACCCCGTCGATCGCCGTCTCGCCCTCGACCGTATCCCGGGTCGTCCCGGGTATCGGGGTGACGATCGCCCGTCTCTCGGCGAGGAGGGCGTTCAGAAGCGTCGACTTCCCGACGTTCGGCCGGCCGGCGATCGCCACCGTGAGCCCCTCCCTCACCCTCATTCCGTCCTCGGCGAGCCGGAGGAGGTCCGACACGCGCTCCTCGATCCGTTCGAGCGGATCGAGGATGCGGAGGGGGTCGACGTCGAAATCGGGAAAGTCGATCCCGACCTCGAGGTCGGCGAGGAGCCCCGCTATCCCCGCGCGGATCTCCCCGATCTCGCTGGAGAACCGTCCGTCGAGGCGATCGATCGCCGCCTCCAGGCCGAGACGGGTCTTCGCCCGGACGACGTCGAGGACGGCCTGGGCCTGGTCGAGGGATATCCGGCCGTTCAGGAAGGCCCGTCTCGTGAACTCACCCGGCTCGGCGAGCCTCGCCCCCGCCCCGAGGACGGCATCGAGGATGGCCCGCGTCGCGACGATCCCGCCGTGGCAGTCGATCTCGACGACGTCCTCCCGCGTGTAGCTCCGGGGGGCGCGCATCACCGCCACGAGGACCTCGTCGAGCGTCCTCCCGTCGGAAACGATGTGCCCGTAGCGGATGGTATGGGTCGGGACATCGGGAAGGGCCACAGCGTCAGCCGGCCGGAACAACCGGTCGACGATCGGAACGGAGCGCGGCCCGCTCAACCGGACGATCCCTATCCCCCCCTCGCCGACCGGCGTCGACAGGGCAGCGATCGTGTCACCGATCATCCGGTTCGATCACCACCCGGCGGTTCTCTCCCTCACCGACGCTGTGCGTCCGAACCCCCGGGTAGTTGGCCAATGTGACGTGGATCGTCCGCCGCTCGTGTGCCGGCATCGCGTTCAACCTCACCCGCTTGTGCTCCCGCACCACGGCCTCGGCGGTGTTCAGGGCGAACCGGATCAGCTCCGCCCGCCGCCTCTTCACCGCTCCGTTTACGTCGATGATGATCTCGACGTCCCTCCCCGTCCTCCGCCGGAGCGCGCCGCGGGCGAGGTGCTCGAGAGCGCTCAGGACCGGCCTCTCCTCCGGGAGGGCGAAGGTACTCCCCACGAGGTTGACGTACAGCCCGTCGGGGGGTTCTTCCTCGATCTCGAATCCGACGTCCTCCTCGAGGATCGCCAGGAGATCCTTCAGGTACGCCTCGACCTCATCCCTCATCCCCGGCATCTTCCCCTCCCTCCTCGGAGGGCAGACCGTCCCCGGCGAGGGCGGGCCGGGCCGCATCGGCGCGCGCCATCTCCCAGTTGACGATCGCCTGTTGTCCGACCTGGGCACCGGTCGTCAGCAGGTAGTAGAGCCAGAGGCCGGCCGGAAACCGCCAGAGGAGGACGGCCATAAAGAGAGGGAACAGGTACCCGAAGTACTTCTGCCCGCCGGCGGTCTCACCGGTGGACTTCGGGGTCATCAGCCACTGCTGGAGGATCATCAAACCGGTGGTCAGGATGACGAGGATGAAGTAGGGATCGGGTCTGCTCAGATCGGGGACCCATAGGAACCCTGGGGAGAGGTGGATCAGCTCCCCGGAGTGGAGGATCGCCCGCCAGATCAGGATCAGGATCGGAAGCTGGACAAGCATCGGGAGGCACCCGCCCATCGGGTTGACCCCCTCCTTCCGGTACAGCTCCATCATCTTCTGCTGCATCAGCTGACGGTCGTCCTTGAAGCGCTCCTGGATCCGCTTCAGCTTCGGCTGGATCTTCTGCATCTTCGCCATCGAATGGTACTGCTTCCGCATCAGGGGGAAGAGGACGACCCGCGTCAGGATGGTGAACAGGATGATCGCCCATCCGTAGTTCCCCGTAGCCCGATAGAGCATCCCGAGGAACTGGATCACCGGGATCATCAGCCGCGCTCCCACACCCGGCTCGTCGAGAGGAGCGAGTCCGGCCGCCTCCATCAGCAGGTACCTCCGCCGCCCGCCGTAGAGCGAGTAGTCGAAGACGCTCTCCCCTTCCGCTGCAGTCATCGTCACGCCGAACCGCTCGCTCCCGGCAGGTGTCCTCTCGACGAGCGGAGCGACCGGGTCCCCTTCCCGCGGGGACAGGAAGAAGACGATGGACTTGTCCATCAACCCGATTCCATCGAACGAGGCGTAAGATCCCGGCGCTAGGACGTCGGTTATCGGCTCGCCGTTGAAAATGTAGTGAAGGCTCGGCCCCTTGTCGCCCGGAATGTGCTCGCCGAGGAGCATCGACAGCTGAAGCGGCGATCCGGTCCGATTGTTGACCGTGAGCCTGTAATCGATCGTGTAGATCGCATCCGGATCGATCGTATATTCCTTCGTGATCGATACCCCATCGAAGTCGCCCACGAAGGCGATGACGAGCCCCCCGGAATCGGTGTACTCGGGCTCCTTCAGCGAATAGCGGCCTTCCGCGAACCCCTCACCAGCGATGGCGAACGGGAACTGCGCATCGGCCACGTACTGCCGCTCGAGCGTCTCCGGGTCGGTCTTCGTCCCCGGCAGGAGCTCGACGACGCTCGATCCGTAGGTGGTGAACGTGATGAACAGGCTCTTCATCACCCCGCCATCCTCGGAGAAGACGTAATCAGCGAGGGGAGTTATGACCTCGATGTCCGTTATACCGTCGTGCTCGTGAAGGGAATAGGTGACCGTACCCTCCGCGCCTGTCGCCAACAAGGACGCTGCAAGCAACATAAAAAATGCCGACCATGCCAAACCGATGCGCCGTTTTCCCACGATGACCTCCTGGAAGGAAGGGTAACGCGGAGAAAACGGAGTTGCAACTCCGTTGAACAGGGCATTCCGATCCGATACACTCGTCCCTGTCGATGTTCACGGGAATCGTGCAGGGTCTTGGAGTCCTCCGGCGGAGGGGTTCGGGTGAGGTCGAGATCTCCCTCCCACCCCCGATGCGCGAGCGGCTCGCGATCGGAGGGAGCATCGCGGTCAACGGCGTCTGTTTGACGGTAACCGGACTCGGCGAACGGTCATTCCGTTCCGACATCTCCGCCGAGACGGCGTCGCGGACGACGCTCGGCCGGATCCGGACTGAGGAGGCGGTGAACCTCGAACTCCCCTTATCCCTCGGCTCACCGCTCGACGGGCACATCGTCCTCGGCCACGTCGATGCGGTCGGCCGGATCGAGGCGTTCTACCGCGAGGGGGAGGGGTGGACGCTGATCTGCTCGTACCCGCCTGAATACCGGCGGTATCTGGCGGAGAAGGGGGCGGTCGCAATCGACGGGATAAGCCTCACCCCGTACCAGTTGGACGGAGGTACGTTCCGCTGCGCGGTGATCCCCGCCACATACGAGGGGACGAACCTGAAGGCCAGGCACAGCGGGGATCCGGTGAACCTGGAGTTCGACATCATGGCGAAATACGTCGAGGGGATGGTCCGAGTTGTTCGCTGAAATTGAAGAGGCGATACGCAGGTTCGCAGACGGGGAGATGTTGATCCTCGTCGATGACGAGAATCGGGAGAACGAGGGGGACCTCGTCATAGCCGCCGAACACGTGACACCGGAGGCGATCAACTTCATGGCAACCCACGGCCGGGGGCTGATCTGCGCCCCGATCACCGAGGAGCGGGGGAGGGAGCTCAACCTCTCCCCGATGTGCCCGGAGAACACGGCATTGCACGGGACGCACTTCACCGTGTCGATCGATGCGAAGAAGGGGATCACGACCGGGATATCGGCCCACGACCGCGCCGAGACGATCCGCCTCCTCGTCGACGAGGAGACCCGACCGGACGACCTCGCCCGTCCGGGCCACGTCTTTCCGCTGATCGCCCGAGAGGGGGGGGTCCTCAAGCGAGCCGGGCATACCGAAGCGACGGTCGATCTGGCCCGGCTCGCCGGCCTGAAGCCGGCCGGGGTACTGTGCGAGATCCTGAAAGAGGACGGGACGATGGCCCGCCTCCCCCAGCTTGCGGAGTTCGCCGAGAGACACGGGCTCGCATTGGTCAAGATCGCCGATCTGATCGCCTACCGGAAGCGGACCGAGCGGCTCGTCGAGCGGGTCGCCGAGGCGACCCTCCCGACCGCCTACGGGACGTTCAGGATCATAAGCTACACGAGCCCGGTCGAGGACGAGGAGCACGTCGCCCTGGTGAAGGGGAAGGTCGCCGGGGAGAAGGACGTCCTCGTCCGCGTCCACTCCGAATGCCTGACTGGGGACGTCTTCGGCTCGCTCCGCTGCGACTGCGGGCCGCAGCTCCATCGGGCGCTGGAGATGATCGAGGCGGAAGGAAGGGGGGTCCTCGTCTACATGCGTCAGGAAGGGAGGGGGATCGGGCTTAAGAACAAGGTCTGCGCCTACCAGCTCCAGGACGAGGGGCTCGACACGGTGGAGGCGAACGAGAAGCTCGGATTCGAGCCCGATCTGCGCGACTACGGGATCGGCGCCCAGATCCTCTGCGACCTCGGGCTGACATCGATCCGCCTCCTCACCAACAACCCGAAGAAGATCGTCGGCCTATCGGGCTACGGTCTGACGGTCACCGAGCAGATCCCGATCGAGATCACGCCGAACGAGTACAACCGCGATTACCTGAAGACGAAGAAGGAGAAGCTCGGGCATCGGCTGAGCGAGGTCTAGGAACCTTAGGAGGTAAGGATGGGCAAGGTCTTCGAAGGGAAACTCGATGGGAGCGGGCTCAGGATCGGGATCGTCGTCAGTCGGTTCAACGAGATGATAACCGGCCGGCTCCTCGCCGGCGCCATCGATCGGCTCCGCCGCTCGAACGTCACCGAAGAGTCGATCGACATCGCCTGGGTCCCCGGCTCGTTCGAGGTGCCGCGGGCGGCGAAGGTGATGGCTGCCACAGGCCGCTACGATGGAATAGCGGCCCTCGCCGCCGTCATCCGCGGGGCTACCCCTCACTTCGAGTACATCGCCTCGGAGGTGAGCAAGGGGCTCTCCCGATTGAACGTCGACTCACCGGTCCCGATCGCGTTCGGGGTGATCACCGCCGACACGGTCGAGCAGGCGATCGAACGGGCGGGGACAAAGGCGGGGAACAAGGGATCGCAGGCCGCGGAGAGCCTAATCGAGATGGTAAACGTTCTAAGAGAGATCGGATGACCTACGACCCGGTCCGCGGGATGCGGGACATCCTCCCCGACGAGGTCGGTTGGTGGCGGCTGGCTGAGGAGAAGTTCCGCGAGGTCGCACGCCTTTACAACTACCGGGAGATCCGCTTCCCGATCCTCGAGGCGACCGAGCTGTTCACGCGCGGGATCGGCGAGTCGACCGACGTCGTGGGGAAGCAGATGTACACCTTCCCCGACCGGAAGGGGCGGAGCCTCACCCTCAGGCCGGAAGGGACGGCGTCGGCCGCCCGCGCCTACCTGACCGCCGGGCTGCAGGTCAAGGAGCCGTTCCAGAAGTGGTTCTACATCGGCCCGATGTTCCGCTACGAGAAGCCGCAGAAGGGCCGCTCCCGGCAGTTCCACCAGTACGGGATCGAAGCGATCGGATCGCTCGATCCGGGGCTCGACGCGGAAGTGATCTCCCTCGCACGGTCGCTGATGGAGAGGCTCGGCCTGGGAGGGCTCCGCCTCCGGCTGAACTCGATCGGGTGCGCGAAGGATCGAGAGGCCTATCGGGAGGCCCTCAAGGAGCACTTCTCGGATCGGATCTCCTCGATGTGCACCGATTGCCGGCGCCGCTACCGGGACAACCCGATCCGGATCCTCGACTGCAAGGAGGAGATCTGTCGGCCGCACATCGAATCGGCGCCGAAGAGCGTCGATCATCTGTGCGCGGAGTGCAGGGAGCATCTCGAGGGGGTGAGGGAGAGGCTCGACTTCCTCGGCCTCGGATACGAGCTCGACTACCGGCTGGTCCGCGGGCTCGACTATTATACCAGGACGGTATTCGAACTCTCCTCCGATGCCCTCGGCGCCCAGGACAGCCTGATCGGCGGAGGGCGCTACGACGGGCTGATCGAGTCCCTCGGCGGGCCGCCGACCCCGGCGATCGGGTTCGCCGGCGGGATGGAACGGCTCGTCCTCGCCCTGCAGGAGGATGGGAAGATCCGACCGGAGGGGGAGCCCCTCGACCTGTTCATCGCCACCCTCGGGGATGAGGCCTCCCGGGCCGGGCTGAAGCTCGCGGAGGAGATCCGCTCCGCCGGCCTCTCCGTCGATCTCGACCACCGGGGGCGCTCGTTCCGGAAACAACTGAACCTCGCAAACAGGCTCGGGGCGTCCTCCCTCCTCGTCCTCGGGGACGAAGAGCTGGAATCGAAGGAGGGGAAGCTGAAGGACCTCTCGAGCGGGAAGGAGGAGGGGGTCGAGCTCATCTCAAGCGGGATCATAGACCGGCTGAGAAGGAAGAAGGGGGTTTGAAGAGGAGGTTGCGATGGAGCTCAAACGCGTACCGATCGAGAACCCCGACGGATTGAACCTCGTCCTCGGCCAGTCCCACTTCATCAAGACGGTCGAGGACCTGCACGAGGCGCTGGTCACGGCGGTCCCCGGGATCCGGTTCGGCCTCGCGTTCAACGAGGCATCAGGGCCGTGCCTGATCCGGCACACGGGGACGGACGAAGGCCTGGAGGAGCTTGCGATCCGGAACGCCTCTGCCATCGGGGCGGGGCATGCGTTCATCCTCTTCCTCAAGGATGCCTTCCCGATCAACGTGATGGACGCAATCAAGCGCACCCCCGAAGTCTGCCGGATATTCTGCGCCACCGCCAATCCGGTCGAGGTGGTCGTCGCCGAGACGGAACTGGGACGCGGGATCCTCGGCGTCATCGACGGATCCTCGCCGAAGGGGACGGAACGGGCAGCCGATATCGAGGAGAGGAAGGCGTTCCTCCGGAGGATCGGATACAAGCTGTAATCTGTCCCCGGTTGAAACCGGCCCGAAAAAACTGTAGGCTTGCGGCAATCGACCGGTCCCTTCCTGACCGAACAGGAGGTCGCAGCCGATGAGAAGGATCCGCCAGCTCTAGAACCGAACGGTTCGCTGCCCGGTGAGCTGTTCACCGCTTATTGTCGACCGGTTATCCCCGCGTTTATACGTACCCAAGGAGCGATTATGAATGCGCACCCGCTCGAAATCGAGGGCGTGCGGAAGGTCTTCACCAGAAAGGATCGGACGAAACGCCAGAGACCGCTTGAGAGGAGGAAGAGGGAGGTGGTCGTCGCCCTCAAGGGGATCGACCTCACCATCGAACGGGGCGAGATATTCGGCGTCCTCGGTCCGAATGGATCGGGCAAGTCGACGTTGATCCGGCTCGTGTCGACCCTCCTCCTCCCCGATTCGGGGAGGATCCGCGTATTCGACCACGATGTGGAGCACGAGCCGTTCGCCGTGAAGCGGCTGATCAACCGCGTCTCGGTCGACGCCGCGTTCTTCAAGAAGTTCTCCCCGATCGAGAACCTCCTCTACGCCGCCCGCCTGTACGGCTTGAACGCGAAGAAGGCACGGGAGGATATGAAGCGGATCATGAAGAGGCTCGGACTCAAGGAGGAGACGTTCAATCAGCCGATGGAGCAGATGTCGCGGGGGATGCAGCAGAAGGTCGCCGTCGCCCGCGGGCTCCTCACATCCCCGATCCTCCTCCTCCTCGACGAGCCGACCACCGGGCTCGACCCGCATTCCAAACGGGATGTGCAGAAGTTCGTCCGGGAGATCCGCGAGATCCACGACGCAACCGTCCTTCTCACCACGCACGACATGGAGGAGGCCGATCGGCTCTGCGACCGGATCGCGATCATCGACGAGGGAAAGATCGTCGCCCTCGACACCCCGGATCGGCTGAAACGCTCGGTCGCGTCGCCGGAAGGAGGGAAGACGACCCTCGAGGACGTCTTCCTCTCCCTGACCGGTCACAGGTTGGAAGAGGAGGGAGAATGAACCGGCTGATACGGGAGATGCGGGGGGCGTACGCGTTCGTCGAGCGGAACTTCAACCTGATCAAGCGCTACTGGGGCTGGGAGCTCGTCTGGCTGATCTACTCGCTCGTCAATTCCCTCGCCGTCACCTACATCGGAGCGGGGATGGAGAGGATCAGCGGCCAGGCACTCGACACCGAGTACCTGATCACGTATCTCCTCGTGGGGACCCTGATCTGGCAGTACCTCTCCGTGATCTTCTATGCGATAAGCGAGATGATCGCCTGGGAGCGGTGGGAAGGGACGATCGAGTACACGTTCATGGCTCCGGTATCCCGGGCGACCCACCTCGTCGGGACGACCCTGTTCGCCATCGGCTACGGGATCATCCGGACACTGATCATCCTCGCGATCGTCGCCTCCTTCTTCCATCTCGACCTCGGCGGGGCGAACCTGTCCGGAGCGGTCCTCCTCCTTCTGGCAGGGAGCGTATCGTTCGTCGGACTGGGGATCCTCGCCGCCGTCCTCCCCCTACTCTACCCGGAGAGGGGGGCGCAGATGACGAACGCCGCCGCCGCCATCCTCCTCCTCATCTCCGGGGTCTACTACCCGGTAGAGACCCTCCCCGGCTGGCTGCAGACGATCGCTTCGGCATCCCCGGCCACCTACGTTATCGAGGGGATGCGCGCCTGCCTCCTCCACGGGGAACCGACTGTCACCCTCCTCCCGACGGTCTTCATCCTGATCGGGGTCGGAATCGGTGTGATCCTGATCGGCTTGTTCGTCTTCCGGTACGTAGAGGCCTACGCCAAGCGGGCGGGGAGGCTTAAGCGGAGCGGCTAAATGATGAAGGCGCGGGATTTCCCGCGCCTCCATACCCTCCTATACGCTGAAGCCTACAGGTGCTCTTCTACCTCTTCCAGGAATTCCGCCGCCTTTTCCTGTGATATCGCGTTATAAAGCGGGTGCTTATCCCCGATCGGCTCGGCGAGAATGTCGGCGAGGATCCGTTTCGCATCCTCCCATAGACCCCCTTGTTCAATCCCTTTCCAAGCGAGGTATTCCATCAGGTAGTACTCCACAAAGAAGAGTCGGTTCTCGAAGTACTCGTTCGCTGCCGGGTCGAATTGAGAGTAGGCTGGGCAATCTTCGCATTCCGCTTCCGCACATAGCTGCGGCTCATCGACGACCTTACAGAAATAATAAAGCGATTTGGCGAGGTTCTTCCGGAAGTAGCCCATGGGGAGCTTCTCCATCCCGCCCCAGAAGGCTCCCAAAGAACGGTACGTCCCGTAGCTGTTGTACGTATCGTCAAGCTCGAGGAGCCGGAACATCATCGCCTCGGACTTCGGTGGGACGCCCCAGATGAGCATCGCTTTCAGCTTGTCGTCCTTCGTCTGCGAGATGGACCGGAGCCAATTGGCGTTGGTCCAGTAAAGCGCGGCAACGTCCGTTTCCGCCCGCACGGCTGCGATGAATCCGTCCTGTTGCTCTATCCGTACGAATTCCGGGTTCATCCGGAGGCTCTTCATCCCCCAGTTTTTCCCCTTTAAGTACATCGCGATGACGTCCGCGGTCGTCACATCGGGATCGTTCTGAAGGAAGGCATCCATTAGGGTGTAATAGGCCTGGGATAGCTTGTTAAGGAGGTCCTTGTCGGCCGGATCAACGGCAAGCGCACCGACCGCGTCTTCATCCGTCTCGGCGAGTCCATCAGGAACCCCGATCGCCTCTTTGAGGGCGTCGATCGCCTCTTCCAGCTGTTGCTGCCCTTCCTCGCTGTAGGGGACCATGATGTCACTCCCCTGGAACAGGGCGAGCGCGTCGTCGAGGCTCAACGCATAGGTCAGACAACCGAACCCCACAAGGAACATAAGCGCCAACGGTATGAGCCTTCTCATCTTCCTCAACCTCCTAGTCAATCGTTGCCCGGACTATACCGGAATCGTTCCGCACCGACAAACGATGAACTTCGCTCCTCTATCTGGACGAGGTATGGTCCCCTGGTTTATAGTTCGCTCGCATTCGAGTAAGGAAGGAGGAA
>QMQL01000006.1 GCA_003650505.1 Candidatus Acetothermia bacterium
CTCCCCGTCCATCAGTACCACGAGGATTCGCACCCTCACCGGGCTCCCCAGGGCTTTGGCGACATCTGCTACCCGTGACTCGTCCATCCCAGCTCCATTGCTTTATTGTGCAATTTTGCAACAATAATAGCGCTCGCGTCCCCTTCTGTCAAGGTCTGTGCTCTTGTACCCCTAAGCGGTTGCCAGGCGAGGAAGGTAGGAAGGGAACGGCCCTGGAAGCGATAATCCAGGGCCTTTTCGAAGATCCTTGACGTCTTTAGACGAGCATCAACCGGGCGCGTTCCGCCCCGTCCCCGCGGCGGGGGCCGAGCTTCACGACGCGGGTGTAGCCGCCCGCCCGGTCCTTGTACCGCGGGCCGATCTCCTCGAACAGCTTGTCCACGCTCTCTTTATCCCGGAGGCGCGCGAAGACGATCCTCCGAGCGTGCTGATCCCCGCGCCGCGCCAACGTGATCACCCGCTCGGCGAACCGCTGGCCGGCCTTCGCCCGCGCGAGCGTGGTGTCGACCTTCGAATGCATGATCAAGGCATTCGTGAGATTGGCGAGAACGCTCTCGCGATGCGCCTTCTCCATCCCGATCTTGTCCACAGTCCGCCTATGTCTCACTCCGCATCTCCCCTTCGCTCTTAAGCGTATATCCGAGTTCGGCTAACCTCTCCTCCACCTTGCTCAGCGTCTTCGCACCGAACCCGTGTATGTCGAGGAGCTCCTCGCGCGGATGGGAGAGGAGCTCGGCGAGCGTCGTTATGTCCGCTTCATGGAGGAGGTTGCAGGCGCGGTGATCGATCCTAAGCTCGGAAAGAGGGATCGACAGCTCGCCCTCCTCCGGCCCCTCCTCCTCCTCGGCCGCCAGGCCGAACGGGTGTTCGGCGAAGTCCTTGAACAGGTCGAGATGCCTCTGGAGGAGCCGACTCGCCTCGGAGATCGCCTCCTCCGGCCGGATCCCGCCGTCCGTCTCGAGCTCGATGATCAACCGCTCATAACCGGACTTCCCACCGACGCGGGTCTCCTCGATCACGAAGTTTACCTTCTTGACAGGTGAGAAATCGGCGTCGATCGGGATGACGGAGAGGGGCGAGTCCTCGAGCCGATTCAACTCGGCCGGGACGTACCCGAAACCGGCCTCGACCTCCATCTCGAGATCGAGCGCCCCCTTCGCGTTCAGGGTGGCGATATGATGGTCGGGGTTGATCACCTCTATCCCGGGCTGGAGGGTTATATCGGCCGCCGTCACCTCACCCGGCCCCTTCTTCTCCAGGTTGAGCCTCTTCATCTCCCCGTCATGGAGGCGGAAGGAGATCCCCTTCAGGTTGAGGATGATCTCGAGGACATCCTCCTTCACGCCCTCGATCGTGTCGTATTCGTGGTACTTCCCGGCGAACCGGACCCGGACCACCGCCGCCCCCGGTATCGCTGAGAGGAGGACACGACGGAGGGAGTTCCCGAGCGTGGTCCCAAACCCCTGTTCGAGAGGCTCGATGATCAGCCTCCCGCTCGTGTCGGTCAGTTCCTCAACCTTGATCTGCTTCGGGAAGACAAGCTCTTCCATCGCCACCTCCTAGCGGGAGTAGAACTCGACGATCAAGTGCGCGGCGATGTTCAACCCCATCTGCTCGACGTTCGGCGGTGCGATCACCTGGAACTTCATCGCCTCCGCGTTCTTCTCCAGCCAAGCGGGGACATCCCGATCCTTGTTCGCCTCAACGATCCCCTTCACCCGATCCCGCCTCGATTCCTTGACCGCGACGACATCCCCATCCTTCAGTATCGTCGAGGGTATGTTCGTCGGGCGGCCGTTCAACAGGAAGTGGCCGTGGGTGATCATCTGACGTGCCTGCTGGCGGGACGAGGCGAGCCCGGCACGGTAGACCATGTTGTCCATCCGCCGCTCGAGGAGTTCGAGGAGGGCCTCTCCGGTGACCCCCTTCTTCCGCTTCGCCTGCGCGACGTAGTTGCGGAATTGGCGTTCGCGGACCCCGTAGATCCGCCGCGCCTTCTGCTTCTCCCGCAGGTGGATCTGGTACTGGCTCTTCCGCGGCCGGCGCTTCTTCGGGCCCTCTCCCGGAGGGCTCACCCTACGGGAACCGGCAAGCGCGCAGCTCCGCGAATAGCAGCGGTCTCCCTTGAGGAAGAGCTTCTCCCCCTCCCGCCGACACTGCCTGCACTTAGCCCCTGTGTCTCGTCCCATTATCTTCTCCCCTTGCTATGGGAAATCGGGGTGACGTTCTTCACCTCTTCCACCCGGATCCCGGAAGCCTTGATAGTCTGGATCACCGACTGCCGGCCGGATCCGGTCCCCTTCACCCTGATCGACACCGAGCGGATCCCATAGTCCTTCATCTCCCGCGCCAGGGCGTCAGCCGCTATCTGGGCGGCGTAGGGCGTCCCCTTCTTCGACCCCTTGTATCCGACCGTCCCCGGGCTCTTCCACGCAATCGGGTTCCCGTTCATATCGGTCGCCGTGATGATCGTGTTGTTGAACGTCGCGTGGATGTGGACCAAAGCGCGTTCCAGCTTGATGTTCTTCGCCATCCCTACCTCTTCTTCCCTGCCTTGGCCGGCCGCGGTCCCTTCCACGTCCGCGCGTTCGCCCGCGTCCTCTGCCCGCGTACCGGGAGGCGCCGCTTGTGTCGTATCCCGCGATAGGCGTTGATGTCCTTCAACCGCTGGATGCTCGCGTGGATCCGACGGCGGAGGTCCCCTTCGACCATGTACTGCTCCACCTCACGGCGGAGGGCGGTGACCTCGTTCTCCGTCAGGTCCTTCACCCGGACGTCGGGCGAGATCCCGGTCTTCTCGATGATCTCCGCCGCCCGGCTCCGGCCGATCCCGAAGATGTAGGTCAACGCGATCTCGATCCGCTTGTTGTTCGGCAGGTTCACCCCGGCTATCCGCGCCATATCCCTCTCCCCTTAGCCTTGCCTCTGCTTGTGCTTCGGATTCCGGCAGATGACCATCAATCGGCCCTCGCGCCGGATCACCTTGCAGTGCGCACAGATCTTCTTGACCGAGCTTCTCACCTTCATATCTCCTCCAGCGTAGCTAGCTCTCCCGATAGACGATCCGGCCTTTGGTGAGGTCGTACGGCGACAGTTCGACGACGACCTTGTCGCCCATCAGGATCCGGATGTAGTGCTTCCGGATCCTACCGGAGATGTGGCAGAGGACGACATGCCCGTTCGTCAGCCTCACGCGGAACATCGAGCCGGGAAGGCTTTCGATCACTTCCCCGCGTTGGCGGATGACGTCCGTCTTCTTCCCCCGCGACTCATTCGCTCCCACTACGCTCCTACTCACCTCCAGCCGTCAAGACCTCGGGCTCATCCTCCGTCACAGCGACGGTATGCTCAAAATGAACGCTCAGGCCACCACTAGCCGTCACAACCGTCCAGCGATCCCCCGCCAGTTTCGTCGGGAGGTCGTCCGTCTTAACCATCGGCTCGATCGCCAGCGTCATCCCCGCCCGGAGACGGACGCCGCGTCCCGGTGGGCCATAGTTCGGAATCTGGGGATCCTCATGTAAGGCCCTGCCGACTCCGTGTCCAACGTACTCGCGCACCACATGGTAACCCTCCTTCTCGACGAAGGATCCGATGGCGTGCGATATGTCGGACAAACGGTGACCAATTCTAACTTGTTTGATCCCTTCCCACAAGCTCCGTTCGCCGACCTCGAGGATCCGCCGGGCCTCGTCGGACACCTCGCCGACCGGGACGGTGGTCGCCATGTCGGCGACGAACCCGTTCCTCAGCATCCCGATATCGATGGAGAATATATCCCCCTCCTTGAGGATCCGCTTCTCCGATGGGACGCCGTGGACGACCTCCTCGTTGATCGAGGCGTTGATCGTCCCGGGGAATCCGGCGAACACCCGGAATGCCGGCTCGCCCCCGGCCTGTTTGATCCTCTCCTCGGCCAATCGGTCGAAGAATAACGTGTCCCTTCCCGGTCTGACTTCGGCGCAGAGCTCAGCGAGGATGAGGGCGAGGATCCTCCCGTTCTCGCGCATGATGTCGAGTTCCGCTTCCGTCTTGAGCGGGATCATCGGTCGAGGATCTGCAGGATATTCTCGAAGACGAGATCGGCAGAGAGCGAGCCGTCGACGTTCCGGAGCAATCCCCTCTTCTCGTAATAGTCGATCAACGGGGCTGTCGACTCCTGATACACGTCGTAGCGGTGCTCGATCACCTCAGGGCGATCGTCTTCGCGCTGGTAGAGCTCCCCCTCGCATAGATCGCACTTCGTCCCCGGGGGAGGAGGGGCATCCAGGTTGTAGATCTTCCCGCAATTCCGGCAGATCCATCTTCGCGTCAACCGCTCGAGGACCGCCTCCCGTGAGAGCTCGATGTTGATCACGACATCGATCGGGGTTATCCGCTCCAACGCCTCGGCCTGGGCGACCGTCCGGGGGAACCCATCGAGGAGGAATCCGTCCGTCGCCCTCTCGATCCGTTCGGCGACCATATCGATGATCAACCGGTCGGGGACGAGCGCCCCCTCGTCCATGTACGACTTCGCCCGTTCCCCGAGATCGGTCCCCCGTGCGACCTCGTCGCGGAGGATGTCGCCGGTAGAGAGGTGGACGAGGCCGAACCGTTCGACGATCCGCTTCGCCTGCGTCCCCTTCCCCGCCCCGGGCGGGCCGAGGAGGACCACCTTCTTAAGCGGCATCGGATCAGCCCCTCCTGCCGAGGAGTCGACCGGATTTGGTCAGGCTCTCATAGTGGCGCATAACGAGGTGCGCCTCGATCTGCATCAGGGTGTCGATCCCGACACCGACCACGATCAGAAGCGAAGTCCCCCCGATCAGGAACATGCTCCTCAGCTGGCTGAGTGAAGAGAGGATATACGGGAGGACCGCGACCGCCGACAGGAAGAGCGCACCGATCAGGAGGAGGCGGTTCAGGATCCCGGTGATGTACTCGGCGGTCGGCTTCCCCGGCCGTACGCCAGGGATGAACCCGCCGGCCTCACGGACGTTCTTCGCGATGTCCTCCGGGTCGAAAACGATCGAACTGTAGAAATAGGTGAAGAAGAAGATGAGGAGCACGTAAGCGACGATGTAACCGAGCCCCCCGGGCTGGACGTAGGGGGCCATCCAAGTGAGGGACGGAATCGCCTTGAATATCGTCACCGGAAGGCTCAACAGCGCTGAAGCGAAGATTATCGGGATGACCCCGCCCTGGTTGACGCGGAGCGGGAGATGGGAGGTGTGCCCGCCGTAGACGCGGCGCCCCATCGTCCGCTTGGCGTACTGGATGGCGATCTTCCTCTGCCCCTGCTGGACCATGATCATCCCGGCGATCACGACGATGAGCAGGACGATGAACGCCAGACCCCAGACCGGATGGGCCGAGCCCGTGCTGATCGAAACCCACATATCACGGAGGTTGGCCGGGAACCGGGAGAGGATCCCGATCATGATCAGCATACTGATACCGTTCCCGATCCCGTTTTCGGTGATCCGCTCACCGAGCCACATCAAGAAGATCGTCCCGGTCGTCAGGGATACGATCGAGGTGAGATAGAACCAGATCCCGGCATGCCCGATCACCGCACCACGGATCAGGGAGGTCATCGCCGCCCCCTGAACGACGGCGAGGAATACGGTGGTGTACCGCGTCCATGCCGTGATCTTCTTCCTCCCCTCGCGTCCCTGCTGTTGAAGCTCCTTCAACTTCGGGATGACCGACGTCAGGAGGCTGAATATGATCGAGGCGTTGATGTATGGGGTCACGCCGAGGGCGAACAGGGAAAAGCGCTGAAGCGCCCCACCGGTGAACATGTTCATGAAATCGAAGATCCCACCGCCCTGCCCGGCGAAGAACTGCTTCAGTGCAGCGGCATCGATCCCGGGGACGGTTATGTGGGTACCGAGCCGAAATACGATGATCGCCCCGAGGGTGAACAGGATCCTTTTCCGGAGCTCCGGGACCTTGAACAGGCTCGAGAACTTCTCCCACACGCTATATCACCTCGGCTTTTCCGCCTGCACCCTCGATCTTCTGGCGCGCCGATCCGGCGAACCGGTGTGCGCGGACGGTGAGCGGCTTCGTCAACTCGCCGCGGCCGAGGATCTTGATCGGCCTGTTCCGCCCCCGGACGATCCGCATCTCGCGGAGGAGATCCGGGGTGACCTCGGCATTCGCCTCGAACCGCTCATTCAGGGTGTCGACGTTGACGCAGACGTACTCCCGGCGGGTGAAATTCCTGAACCCCCGCTTCGGGAATCGCATCCAGATCGGGGTCTGACCGCCTTCGTAGCCAAGGCGCACACCTCCCCCGCTCCGGGAGTTCTGCCCCTTCGTCCCGCGTCCGCTCTCGTGCCCGCCATGACCGGAGCTGTAACCGCGACCGACGCGCTTCCGCCGGTGCACGCTCCCCTTCGTCGGGCGGAGGTCCTCAGGCCGGATCATCGACCGTTACCTCCTCTTTCCTCTCAGAAGGCGCAATCCCACGGAGTTCCTCGATCTCCCGCCGGCTCCTCAGTTGGGCCAGACCGTCGAGGGTGGCTCGCGCCAGGGTGATCGGGTTCGTAGTGCCGATCGATTTGCTCAGGAGATCCCTGATCCCGGCGAGCCGGCAGATAGCGCCGACGGTCATCCCGGCGATCACCCCGGTCCCGGGATACGCCGGCTTCAAAAGGACCGCGCCGGCCTTGAACCTCCCGATCACCTCGTGGGGGATGGTGTTCCCGTTCATGTTCACCCGGATCATGTTCTTCTTAGCGTCCCTTATCGCCTGCTGGATCGCGCGGGGTATCTCCCGCGTGCTCCCCACGCCGACGCCGACCTGTCCCTTCCTATCCCCGACGACTATCGTCACGCGGAAGCGGAGGTTGCGCCCTCCCTTGGTGACTTTGCTGACCCGGCGGATGTCGATGATCTCGTTCTCGAATTCGTCGTGACTGATCAAAACCGCAATCCTCCCTCGCGACAGGCCTGTGCAAAGGCCGAAATCACCCCGTGGTACGGGTAGCCGCCCCGGTCGAAGACGACCGCCTCCACCCCCTCCTTCAACGCCCGCTTTGCCATCAACGCCCCGATCTTCTTCGCCGCCTCGATGTTCGGACCGCTTACTTGCCCCCGAACCTCCGGGTCGAGCGTCGAGGCTTGGGCCAACGTCCTCCCGGTCGTGTCGTCCACGATGAGCGCATAGAGGTGGTGCAACGTCTTGGTCACGCAGAGGCGCGGCCGCTCACTCGTGCCGCGGACCCTCTTGCGGATCCGCCGGTGTCTCTTGATCCGTTCTATCGCTCTGTTCGGCCGTGTCATATCTCTCCCTAGCCGGCCACCTGGCCGCCCAATTTACCCGCCTTCAGCAGGACCTGCTCGTCCCTGTATCGAATCCCTTTCCCATCGTAAACGTTAGGCTTACGGAGGGCCCGGATCTCGGCCGCCACCTGGCCGACCCGTTGTTTGTCCGCTCCGCGGATGATGATCTCGTTCGGGTTCGGGAGCTCGGCCTCGATATCCTCGGGGAGCTCGTACTCCTTCGGGTTCGAGTAGCCGAGATCGAGGATCAGCGTCCTCCCCTGGAGACGGGCGCGATACCCGAGCCCCTTGACGAGCAATACCTTCTCCCACCGCTCCGCTACGCCGTGCACCATGTTGGCGAGAAGGCTCCGGTAGAGGCCGTGGTAGGCGCGGTACGCCTTCCCTTCCTTCCGGCGGGATACGGTCGCGGCACCGTCGTCAACAGCGATCTCCACCATGTCGGGGCGGTACGCCGTCTCGAGGCGGCCGTACTTCCCCTCGACCGTGATCTTCACCTGACCGACGGTCACCTTGACGCCGTCAGGGATCTTCACCGGCACCTTCCCCACCTTAGACATCTTTTATCACCTTGGCTCGAATTTACCAGACCTCGCAGAGGACCTCGCCGCCGATCCCTTGCTCCTCCGCCTTCTTCCCCGAAAGGACCCCGCGCGATGTGGAGAGGATGCATATCCCCATCCCCCCCAGCGGGCGCGGGATCTCATCCTTGCCCACGTACACCCGCCGGCTCGGCTTGCTGACGAGCCGGATCCCGCTTATCGCCCGCTTCGCCTGCGACCGCTCTCCCTTGTACTTCAACCTGAGGACGAGTTTCGGCTGGGGGTTCTCCTCTATCACCTCGTAACCGACGATGAACCCCTCCTCCTCCAGGATCCGCGCTACCGCCTCCTTCAGCTTCGAGTGCGGCATAGTAACCGTAGGATGGAAGCGATGATTGGCATTCCTGATACGCGTCAACATGTCACCGACTGGATATGGAATCATCCTCTCCCCCTACCAGCTCGCCTTTTTCACCCCGGGGATCTCCCCGCGGTGAGCTAGCTTACGAAAACAGAGGCGGCAGATCCCGAAATCGCGGATATACCCGTGCGGGCGGCCGCATATGCTGCAGCGGTTGTACGCCCGCACCGCGTATTTCGGCGTGCGCTTCTGTTTGACTTTCAGTGCCTTTCGTGCCATCCACTCCCCCTAGTCATTGAACGGAAGTCCGAGCCCCTTCAAGAGCGCGTAACCCTCACGATCGTCCCTCGCCGTTGTCACAATGGTTATGTCCATCCCCTGCGTCTTCACGACCTCGTTGTAGGAGATCTCGGGGAACGCCAACTGCTCGCTCAACCCGATCGTATAGTTCCCCCGACCGTCGAAGGCGGAGGCGGAGAGGCCGCGGAAGTCGCGGATCCCGGGGAGTACGGCGTTGAACAACCGGTTCAAGAACTCGTACGCCCGATCGCCCCGGAGGGTCACCTTGCACCCGATCGGATCGCCTGCGACCAGCTTGAAATCGGAGATCGACTTCTTCGCCTTCGTCACAACCGGCCGCTGACCGGTGATCTTCGCCAGGTTCTTCACCGCCCCCTCGAGGACCTTGGGGTTGTCCTTGTCGCCGACCCCCATGTTGATTACGACCTTCTCCACCCGCGGGATCTCCATCACATTGGCGAGCCCGAGCTCATCCTTCAGCTTGGGGGCAATCTCCTTTTCGAACCTCTCCTTTAGCAACATCACTCAAAGATCTCCCCACAGTGTTTGCAGCGCCGCATCTTCTTCCCCTCGACCACGGTGAACCCGACGCGGGTCGGCGTGCCGCAGCCCGGGCAGATCGGAAGGACGTTTGCGACGTGGATCATCCCTTCCCGCTTGATGATCCCCGGCTCGCGCAGGTTCTGCGTCGCCCGCTGGTGCTTGGTGATCATATTAACGTTCTCAACGATCACCCGGTTCTTGTCCGGATAGACGACGAGGACCTTCCCAATCTTTCCCCGGTCGTTCCCCGCGATCACCTGCACCCGGTCACCCTTTCGGATCTTGAACATCCATATCCTCCTAAAGGACCTCGGGGGCGAGCGAGATGATCCGCATCATCTTCTTGTCGCGGAGTTCCCGCGCCACCGGCCCGAAGACGCGTGTCCCGACCGGCTCGCCCTGGGCGTTTATCAGAACGATCGCGTTGTCGTCGAACCGGATGAACGTCCCATCCTTCCTGCGGTACGCGCTCTTCGTCCTGACGATCACGCCGCGGACGATCTGCCCCTTCTCGATGTCGCTCGTGGGGAGGCGTTTCCGTACCGAACCGACGATGATGTCACCGATCGCGCCCCGCCGCCGATTCGACGGACCGAGGACGTTGATGCAGCGGACGAGCTTGGCGCCGGAGTTGTCCGCCACCTTCAACATCGTCTGCATCTGGATCATCTCTTCTCCTCCGCTCTCTCGATGACCTCCACCAACCGCCACCGCTTCATCCGGCTCAAGGGGCGGGACTCCTCGATCTTCACCAGATCGCCGGCATGCGCCTCCTCGCGCGGATCGTGCGCGTGGAACTTGGAATGGCGGCGGATGTGCTTCCGATAGCGCGGATGAAGCTTGGGCTCCTCCACCCTAACGACTATCGTCTTCTCCATCCGGTCGCTCACAACGCGGCCGATCTTCACCTTCTTCATCCCTTCGCCTCCCGCGCCTTCTCCGCTGCGATCGTCTTCACCCGCGCGATATCCTGTCGCGTCCGCTTGAATTCCGCCGTGTTGCCGAGCTCGCCGGAGGCGAGTTGGAAGCGGAGGTTGAACAGCTTCCGCTTCAGCTCCAGCTCCTTGTGTTTGAGCTCATCGAGCGTCATTTCGCGCAACTCCGCCGCCTTCATGCCTCTCCTCCGAGCACGATCCTTTTCTTCAGTTGTGTGTGGATCGGGAGCTTGTGAGAGACGAGCTTGTGGACCCGCTTCGCCTCCTCATCCGAGACGCCGGAGATCTCGAACAGCACCCGACCGGGACGGACGACGGCGACCCAGTGGTCGACCGGTCCCTTCCCCTTCCCCATCCTGGCCTCCGCCGGATGGCGCGTGATCGGCTTGTCGGGGAATACCCGGATCCAGACCCGTGCGCCCCGCTGCGTCGTCCGGGCGATCGTCGTCCGGCAGGCCTCGATCTGGGCACCGGTGATCCATGCCGCATCGAGCGCCTGAATCCCGTACTCGCCGAACTCGACCTGGTTCCCGCGGGTCGCCTTCCCCCGCCTCCGGCCGCGATGGGCCTTCCTGTATTTCGTCCGCTTCGGGAAGAGGAGCGCCATCTCAGTTCACCTCGTCGCGGCGTTCCTTCGGGGAATGCTCGCCGCGGAAGATCCACACCTTAACCCCGATGTTCCCGTACTTCGTCTTCGCCTCGATCAATCCGTAGTCGATGTCCGCCCGGAGGGTCTGGAGGGGGATCCTCCCCTCCTTCATCGTGATCGATCGGGCGATATCGGTCCCGCCGAGGCGGCCGGAGACCTTGATCTTTATCCCCTCCGCTCCGGCTCCCATCACACGCCGGATCGCCTCCTTCATCGCCCGGGCAGGGGCCGTCCGGTTCTCGATCTGCATCGCCACGTCTCGCGCCACCAACCGGGCTTCGAGGTCGGGGCGTTCGATCTCGCGGATCGACACCCGGACGTGTCGACCGGTGAGCTCTTCGAGCGCCCCCTGCAGCTTCTCGATCTCGCTCCCACCGCGGCCGATGATGATCCCCGGCCGGGCCGAGGCGATGACGATCGACACCCGGTCCTCCTTCGACCGCTCTATGTTCACCTCCGCCACTGCAGCGCGGCGGTATCGCTCGTAGATCAGGTCGCGGATCCGCTTGTCCTCGGCGATATAGACGGGGGCGAGCTTCGGGTTGAACCAGTTGGAAACCCACTTCCGGTTCACACCCACCCTGAACCCGATCGGATGAACCTTCTGTCCCATTACTCACTCCCCCTGTCGCCAACGACGATCGTTATATGGCTCATCGGCCGGCGGATCAGATCCGCCCGTCCGTACGCCCGCGGTCGCATCCGTCGGAGCGACCTCCCCATGTCGACCGTCGCTCCGACGACGTAAAGGTCGTCGACGTCGATGTTGTAGTTGTTCTCCGCGTTGGCGATCGCCGATTCGAGGGTCTTCCGGATCGGCTTCGCCGCCTTCTTGTTCGACAGCCGGACGATCCTGAGGGCCTCGCTCACGTCCTTCCCACGGATCGCATCTATGACGATCCGCGCCTTACGCGGAGACAAACGGACATCCTTCGCAACGGCTCGCACTTCCATATCCCTCTCCCTACGTTAGGCTCGGAGCGCGCTTCTTCTTCATCCCGCCGTGCCCGCGGAAGGTGCGGGTCGGCGCGAACTCGCCCAGCTTATGCCCGACCATGTTCTCGACGATGTACACCGGAACGTGGGTCTTCCCGTTATGCACCTTGATCGTCAACCCGACCATCTCCGGGGTGATCATCGATGCCCGCGACCACGTCTTTATCTCCTTCAGTTCCCCCCGCTTCGCCCGTTGAACCTTCTTCAACAGGCTCTCCTTGACGTACGGTCCTTTCTTCGTCGATCTAGGCATCCCTATCACCGCCTCCCTTTCCCGGCGCGACGGACGATCAGGGCACTGCTTCGCTTCCGCTTCTTCCGCGTCCGTCCGCCCTTGGCGAGCTTCCCGGTAGGCGAAACCTGCGGCCGTCCGACGTGGGCGCGCCCCTCACCGCCACCGTGCGGATGGTCGACCGGGTTCATCGCCACCCCGCGGACGTGCGGCTTCCGGCCGAGATGACGGACCCGCCCCGCCTTCCCATGCTTTATGTTCTTGTGATCGGGATTGGAAACCTCCCCGATCGTCGCCCGGCAGGCGGTGCTGAACATCCGCACCTCGCCGGAAGGGAGGCGGACGTGCGCCCGGCCGGCCTCCTTCCCGATAAGCTTCGCCGACGTCCCGGCCGATCTGGCGATCTTCCCCCCGCTTCCGGGGGAGAACTCGACGTTGTGGATCACCGACCCAAGCGGGATCCGCTCGAGCGGCATCGCGTTCCCGACCCTCACCTCCGCATTCTCACCGGCCTCGACGACCGCCCCGATCTCCAGGGCGAACGGGGCGATGATGTAGCGCTTCTCCCCATCAGCATAGTGGAGGAGGGTGATCCATGCCGATCGGTTCGGATCGTATTCCCGCGTCACGACCCGCGCCGGGACCCCATCCTTAGCCCGAGCGAAATCGATGACCCGATAGCGCCGTTTGTGTCCCCCTCCGCGGAACCTCGCGGTGATACGCCCCTGACTGTTCCGCCCCCCCTTCTTCGGGAGCGGACGGAGGAGGCTCTTCTCCGGGGATACGGCCGTGAGCTCGCTGAAGTCGGGGAGCTCGGCATGCCGCCGGCCGGGCGATGTCGGTTTGTATCGTTTAAGGGCCATCAGCGCGATCCTCCCGTCATCTCGATCCGATCGCCCGGGGCGAGCCGAACGATCGCCTTACGCCAGCGGGACGTCCGACCGTGCAGCTGGCTCAGCCGCTCACGCCGCGGCTTCCCCTTCCGGTTCGCCACCCATACCTTCTCCACCTTCACCTTGAAGATCTCCTCCACCGCCTTACGGATCTCCACCTTGTTGGCACCGAGGGCGACGCGGAACGCGTACTTCCCATCTTCCATCTGCTGCCACGTGTCCTCGGTCAAGATCGGAGAGAGGAGTATATCCTCGGGATAGATCCCCTTCGCCACGGTCAAAACCTCCCCCTGAGCTCCTCCATCGCACTCAGCGTGAGGAGGAGGTTCTCATGTCGTATGATGTCGTACACGTTTATCCCCTGGGAGGAGATGCACTTCACACGCGGTAGATTGGCGAACGACTTCCGCGCTTCCTTGACGCATTCCTCCGAACCGACGACGACCAGGGTGCTCCCGGTCAATCCCAACCGATCGAGGAGGGCGAGGGCGGCCTTCGTCTTCGGCTCGTCGAATTGGATCCTATCGATCAGAACCACCCTCCCGTCCTTCGCCCGGTCGGAGAGGGCGGAGACGAGCGCTCCCCGCTTCATTTTCTTCGTCAGCTTGATCTTATAGGAGCGCGGTTTCGGCCCGAAGACCGTACCTCCGCCGACCCAGAGGGGGGAACGCCGGGAGCCGGCGCGGGCGCGGCCGGTCCCCTTCTGTCGCCACGGCTTCCGCCCGCCGCCGCGCACCTCTCCGCGCGTCTTGGTCGAATGGGTCCCTTGCCGCCGGTTCGCCAGCTGCATCCGGACGGCGCGGTAGAGCAAGTCCGCGTTCACATCAGCGCCGAACAGGCGGTCATCCAACTCCGTCTTCTCCGGCTCGGTCGCCTCGCCGCTGAATGAATAAAGCTTCGCCTCAACCATCGCGTTTCCCCATTCGAAGGATCGCCCCGCGCGGCCCGGGGGTCGATCCCTTCACAATCAAAAGGTTCCTCTCCGGGTCGACGCGGAGGACCCGGAGCCCCTTGATCGTCACCCGGCGCGCACCGGTATGCCCGGGGAGCTTCTTCCCTTTGACGACGCGCCCCGGCTGAACGCAGTTCCCGACCGACCCGGGGCGCCGGTGGAAGTGTGACCCGTGCGACTTCGGGCCGCCGGCGAAATCCCACCGCTTGACAACGCCCTGGAAACCGAGCCCGCGCGATATCCCGGAGATGTCGATCTTGTCCCCCTCAGCGAAGACATCCACGCCGATCACATCGCCCACGTTGTAGTTCTCCGGGTCGTCCACCCGGACCTCGAACAGGTGCCTGTGGGGGGCTACACCGGCCTTCTTGAAATGACCGGCGAGCGGTTTGGTGACCCGCTTCTCGTCGACCTCGTCGTATCCCAGCTGAAGCGCGTTGTAGCCGTCCGTCTCGATCGTCTTGACCCGGACAACGGTACACGGCTTCGCCTCGAAGACAGTCGCTCCCACAGCGGAGCCGTCGACGAACAGCTGAGTCATCCCGATCTTACGCGCTAGTAGTCCACGTGCCATCTTCCGCCAACCTCCATGCCTTAGAGCTTGATCTCGATATCGATCCCAGTCGGGAGCTCGATGTCCATCAAGGCATTGATCGTCTCCGAGGTCGGCTCTTTGATGTCCAACAGACGGGTGTGGATCCGCCGCTCGAAGTGCTCCATCGAACGCTTGTCAATGTGCGGGGATCGGAGGACCGTGTAGATCCGGCGCTCGGTCGGAAGCGGAATCGGGCCGGAGATCTTCGCCCGCGTCTCCTTAGCCGATTCGACGATCTTCCGGATCGAGCTGTCGACCAGTTCATGGTCGTAACCCCGCAACTTGATCCTAATCTTCTCTCTTGCCATATCAGTATCCTCTGTTCCGGACGATCTTCTCCGTCAACCCGTCCGGAACGACATCGTAGCGCACCACGCGCAACGAGTACATCGCCCTTCCCTGGGTCAGCGACCGGAGCCGTGTGGCATATCCGAAGGTTTCGGCGAGTGGGACGGAGACCGAAAGGACCTGCACCGTCTCCCGCGCCTGAAGCTCTCGGATTTCCCCGCGCCTCCGCGCCAGGTCCTCCATCACATCACCCAGATACTCGCTCGGGGTGACGACCTCCCCCTCCATGATCGGCTCGAGGAGCCCGAATACCCCGGTGGCATACGCTTTATGCAGCGCAACAGACGTCGCTGCACGAAACGCCAACTCTGACGAGTCTACCGGATGAAAAGACCCACCGATTAAGGTGGCTCCAATATCGGCCAAAGGATAACCGGCCACCGGCCCATTTGTCAACGTGGCCCGAAGCGCGTTCTCTATCGCGTTTCGATACGTATGCGGGACCTCCTCCTCCTTCGCCGTGCACGCGAACCTGATCCCGCTCCCCCGGGGCAATGGCTCCAACCGGAGGACGACGTGGCCGTACTGGCCGCGCCCACCCGCCTGCCTCACGAACCTCTCTTCGACCTCGAGCGGCTCGAAGAGGGTCTCCCTATAGGCGACCTGCGGTTTGCCGGCATGGGCGATCACCCCGAACTCCTCCCTCAGCCGGCGGAGGATGACCTCGAGGTGGAGCTCCCCCATCCCTCCGAGGATCATCTGATTCGTCGTCTCGTCGGTCCTCAGGTGGAGCGTGGGATCCTCCTCCACCAGTTTCATCAACGCCTCGGTGAGGCTTGTGAACTCGGCGTCGGTCCTCGGCTCGACGGCGACGAAGACGACCGGCTCCGGAAACTCGATCTTCTCGAGCAGGATGGGAGCGGAGCGGTCACAGATCGTATCGCCCGTCAAGATGTCGCTCGAACCGACGACCGCCACGATGTCCCCGGCCTCCATCCTCTCCAACGGGGTCCGGCGGTTCGCGTGCATCCGGAAGATCTTCGTCACCCGGAGCCCTTTCCCGGTCGAGGCGTTGAGGACATGCCCTCCCACGGGGAGGGTACCGGAATAGACGCGGACGAAGACCAACCGGCCGGCATAGCGATCGGCCGCCACCTTGAACGCGAGGGCCGAGAACGGCTGGGACGGGTCGGCCGTCCGCTCTTCCTCTCCGTCGACGCTCCTGACCGGAGGGACATCGAGGGGGGAGGGGAGGTACCGGACGATCGCATCGAGGAGCGGCTGAACGCCGATGTTCTGAAACGCCGCTCCACCGAGGACGGGGATCAGTTCGCCGCTCAGACAGCCGTTCCTCAGGGCATCGTGGAATAGGGAGGGCTCGGGCTCCTTCCCCTCCACGAACAGCTCCATCACCCGGTCGTCCACGTCGGCGACCCGTTCGATCGCCAGCTCCCGATAGAGGTCCGCCTTCTCCTCCATCACCGGAGGGATCGGTCGGCGCTCGATCACTGCGCCGAGGGAAGCCTGATCCCATACGAGGAGCTCGCGGCCGATCAGGTCGACCATCCCGATCAGGCGGCGATCCTCGTCCCGATAGGGGAGGAAGAGGGGGACCGGCCTGACACCGAGGCGCCCCTCGATCATCTTCAGGGTCTCCTCGTAGCTCGATTCGACCCGATCGAGTTTATTGACGAACGCGATCCGCGGGATGCGATACCGATCCGCCTGACGCCAGACGGTCTCGGACTGGGATTCGACCATCTCCACGCCGGAGAAGATCACCACCCCGCCGTCGAGGACGCGGAGGGAGCGTTCCACCTCGGCCGTGAAATCCACGTGGCCGGGGGTGTCGATGATGTTGATCCGGTACCCCAGCCACGGGCAGGTCGTCGCAGCCGATGTGATCGTGATCCCCCGCTCCCGCTCCTGGGTCATCCAATCCATCTCGGCCGCGCCGTCATGGACCTCGCCCATCTTGTGGATCTGCCCGGTGTAGTAGAGGATCCTCTCCGTCGTCGTCGTCTTCCCCGCGTCGATGTGGGCCATGATCCCGATGTTCCGCACCTTCTCGAGGGGGATCTGATCGAGGCTCGACATCGTGCTACCTCACTCGGGGATCCAATGACACGGGGGGTAGGGGGCCACGCTACCAGCGGTAGTGGGCGAACGCCTTGTTCGCCTCCGCCATGCGATGGGCGTCGAGCCGCTTGTTGTACGCCTTGCCTTCCTTCCGGGAAGCATCGAATATCTCCGCTGCTAGGCGCTCGGCTATCGTGTGCTCCCCGCGGGCACGGGCGGCGTTGACGATCCAGCGGAGGGCGAGGGCGATCTGCCGGTCGGGCGGGACCTCGTAGGGTACCTGGTAGTTCGCACCTCCGACCCGCCGCGTCCGGACCTCCAGGCGGGGGGAGCAGTTGGCGACCGCTTCGTTGAAGACGTCGAGGGCCGGAGCATCGCCCTTCGCTTCCAACAGGTCGAGGGCGTCGTAGACGATCCTCTCGGCGAGCGATTTCTTCCCATCGACCATAACATAATTAATCAGCTTCGCGAGAAGCTTGCTGTTATACTTGATATCCGGTTTCACGTCGCGGCCCGGGATCTTCATCTCAGCTTCCCTTCTTGGCGCCGTACTTCGAGCGCCCCTGGCGGCGGCCTTCCACCCCTTCGGCATCGAGGGTCCCGCGGACGATGTGGTACCTGACTCCGGGGAGGTCCTTGACGCGTCCCCCGCGGACGAGGACCATCGAGTGTTCTTGAAGGGTATGCCCCTCGCCGCCGATGTAGGCCGTCACTTCCTTGCCGTTGCTCAACCGGACGCGGGCCACCTTCCGGAGGGCGGAGTTCGGCTTCTTCGGTGTGCGCGTATAGACGCGCGTACAGACACCCCGCCGCTGCGGACATGCATCGAGCTGGGGCGCCCTGCTCTTCTTCGACTTCGGCTTCCGTCCCATCCTTATCAACTGATTGATTGTTGGCATCTTGTCTCCCTAACGTTCCGGCATTATAAGCCCATCCTGAAGGCGGCTCAACCCGTCCCCACGCCCTCCTCGGCCGTGGCCTCGATCCCTTCCCCCTCGGCCGGTTCGGCTTTCTCCTCTCTTTCACGGGGGAAGCCGGTCCCGGCCGGGATCCTCTTCCCGACGATGATGCTCGGCTTCAGGCCGTCGAGTTCATCGACCTCCCCGCGGAGCGCCGCCTCGGCAAGGACCTTCGTCGTCCTCTGGAACGATGCGGCCGAAAGCCAACCCTTCGTCTGGAGGGCGGCCTTGGATATCCGGAGGAGCTCCCGTTCACCGGCCGGGAGGCGCTTCTTCCCGAATGGAACCTCGATCGTCTCCCCGTCGCGCTCGATCCTGACGAGTTCGATACCGGCGCGTTGGGCCGCCGCGATCACATCTTCCGTCAGCGCCTCTCCGGCAGCGGCGATGATCCC
>QMQL01000007.1 GCA_003650505.1 Candidatus Acetothermia bacterium
AGGCGCTAATGTTTACGCTATCGGAGTCACCAACGAGACAACGAAAATAGGGAGTCAAATGGTTCAGTCTCCAAATCTAGAAGGAAAGAGGACCACTCTTCGCCCGACCGGGCCTGAAGACCTGATCTTCCTAGAAACGCTTTGGAACGACGGCGAAGTGATGCGTTACGTCGGCTACCCGAAGGGATTGGGGATCGATGAGGAGGGGATGAGAACCTGGTTCGACCGCCTTGCGGAGAATCGAGGCCGGGATCGCGAGCACTGGATCGTCGAAGTCAAGGGGGAGCCGATCGGCGAGGCGTTCTACCGCCGCTGTGACGAATACTGCGGGTATCGTGCCCCGAAGATGGCCGAGCTCGACCTGAAACTGAAGCCACAGTCCTGGGGGCGCGGCTACGGGAGCGACGCCCTGCGGACGCTCGCGACCTACCTGTTCGCCCAAGGATTCAAGATCCTCGTCGTCTCGCCGAACCTCGAGAACAAAGCGGCACTCAGGCTGTATGAAAGGCTCGGCTTCGAAGCTAAGCTCCGCTTCCGGGCCGAGGAGACCGGTGCCATGCACGAAGTCTTGGCGCTTACCGAACCAGCGCTTGAAGCAAAGCTTCACCGTACGTAGACGACGACCGAGAAGGCCTCGATCGGTTCTTCTTCCCAGGGGCGCTCGTAGACGAACTGAAGCGGGATCGTCCCCGACGCGACTGCCCTGAACCTGAACACGAATGTTCCTGGAGCACCAACGATATCGTCGTTCCCCTCGCTGACGAACTCCCTCTCCCCGACCTGTTCGAGGGCCCCCTGCTCGAGCGGATCGACGAGCTCCCACTCGTAGCCGCTCGATGGGTTCCCCTCGAGGCGGACGACGAGGAGGTCACCGCGATCGAGGGTGACAAGCCTCCCATCATCTTCCTTTGTTACCACGGTTGGGAAGAGGCAACCGTGGAGAAGGAAGAGCCCTCCCAACAGAAGGAAGAGCGCGATTCGAAGCTTCATATCCCACCTCCTGATGGCAGATCCTAAAGGCCTGCGGCAGATCTGTGAAGGTCGTCGGCCCCTCCCTCCCCGGTGCCGCGGATCCGACCGTCGAAGGACGCCCCGCGGTAGTCCGGAGGAGGGGAGTGGATCGCATGCATCACCACCTCCATGGGGGCACTCTTCCGGGGCCATCTTATGGCTCCCCTTTGGCCGCGGACAAACCGGCTCACCGATCGGCCGCAGGCCCGTTCGCGGCAGGATCGTGTTAGAGCGAAGGGAGGGTTCATAGACGAACAGCTGAGGTGCGCTCAAGGAGGCGATCCTCCCCGACCGCCGGGGGCAGGGGCCGTACGACGGAACCGCCGGCCTGAACGAGGACCTCCGGCAGCGGGTCTGGTGCAGGATCAGCGCTTCTGGCCGTTCTGACGGTCCCTCAACCCTCTGGAGCCGTTCGAACCGGTCTCATGGTCCTGGAACCGAACCGGCGCATTGGGCCGTACCGACCTCCCGAACGCCGAGAAGGCTAGTGCTAAGACGACGCTGAGCCCGAGGTAGTACCATACCCACCACGGGAAGTTGAGCGGCCCAATCCGGGCGTCTCCCCAGTCCCAAAAGTCGTTTCCCAGCGAAAAGAGGAGTGCGAAAGCCGCCACCCACCTCCAAGTTCTCTTGTTGGTCTTACGGTTCCGGGAACTCAGCTTCTGGTGCTGCCGCGGGGCTGCAAATAGGCTCACAACTACCAGGACGAAGCCGGCCGCGACGACGATCGGAACCACTGGGAGCGTGCCGAATGACGGCAGGAGGTCGAAGTGATAGGCTGCGACGAACCCCTCTCCGATGATGATCGATGCGATCGCCCCTGCGGCGGTCGCCCTTCGCCAGTATAGGGCGGCGAGGACGGTAGGGAACAGGACGGCAAGGCCGGTGAACGTCTCGGTCGCGATCGCGAGGAAGGTGTCCGGAGGCCGCCAAGCGATCCCAAGACCGATCAGGGCGAGAACGGCTACGAACAGCTTCCCAGTCCACGGCGATACCTTGCGCCCCAGGAGCGGTTCGACCAGATCGCGCATGCACATCGATGAAAGCGTGAGGAGCTGGGAGTCGAGGGTCGACATCAACGCGGCGAGGGCGGCGGTCAGGACCAGGGCCTCCAGAACCGGCGGGGCGTAGCTGGACAGAAGGAGGGGAAAGATCCTGTCCGATGTCGCACCTGCGGGAAGGTCGGGGAACGCGAGCCGTCCGATCACCCCGATCGTCACCGGGAGGAGGAAGAGGAAGCCGGTGATCAACGGGTAGAGCGACATCGTCGTCACGAGCGCCCGTTCACTGCGGGCAGCGTAGAAACGTTGGAAGAGCTGGGGGAACATGGGATCGCAGAGGGACCACAGGAGCATGTAGCCGAGCCATATACCGGGGCTGAGGGCTCCCCCCGCCCCGGGCCGGGAGAAGAGATCAGGGAATCTCGCCGCCACTTCCCGGTTCGCTGTCGAGAGCCCGCCGAACGGAGTTGCGATCACCCCGAGGGCGACGATTAGGAGCACGATCAGCATGCCGCCCTGAAAGGCATCCGTCCACGCGACACCCCGCATCCCCCCGAGGAAGGTGTAACCGAGCATCACCGCCGTGACGAGGGCCGCTCCGGCGAGGTACGGGATCCCGAGGAGTTCCTCCAGAGCGTACCCCGCTGCCATCGGCTGCATGGCGAGGTATGGGAGGGTGAAGGCGGTCATCACCCCGAAGAAGAGGAAGCGGAGCGCGGGGCTTCCGAACCGGTAGAAGACGAGTTCCGGAGGGGTGAGAAGACCCTTCTCCTTTCCGATCCGCCAGACCTGGCGGCCGATCAAGTGGAAGGAGAGGGCCATGAACCCGGTGCCGAACGCCATGATCGGGTAGAAGGCATAGCCGGTCCGCCAACCGGCGCCGGAGAAGCCGAACACGGTGAACGCGCTGAAGTTCGTCGCCGCCATCGTGAGGAACAGGACGAACGGGGGGAGACTACGGGACGCCACGAAATAATCCTCGATACTCCGCTTCGCCCTCCGGCGGGCGAGAAGACCGATCGAGATGAGGACGATGAAGTACCCCGAAACGACCGCCATCTTCCCCCACATGAAATACCTCCTATAGGAGAAGCGGCCACCCAGCAAGGCTGGATGGCCATACTTGACCTGACATACCTCAATCCTAGTATATCCCTCGCGGCGTAGGGGAACAACACGATCGCCGCGGCGATCCGACGCGAATATGAGGGGACCCCGAACGGAGCCGATCTCCGGGATCGGGAGCCCGTCCTAGTCTGACTCGAGGGAGAATCCCTTTTCGAAGACGGTCAGGCAGGCGTCGACGACGTCCGGATCGTAGAGCTTCCCCTTGCTCCGGACGATCTCGATCAGGGCGGCTTTTATCCCGTGGGCAGGGCGGTACGGCCGGTGGGAAGCCATCGCTTCAACAACGTCGGCGACGGCGAGGATCCTCGCCTCGAGCATGATCTCATCCCCCTTCAGCCCGTTCGGGTATCCTGATCCGTCGAGGCGTTCGTGGTGCTGGAGGACGATCTCGTCTACCGGCCACGGGAAATCGATCCCCTTAAGGATCGAATGGGCCTGTCTTGGATGCGCCTTGATTATCTCAAACTCAGTGTCGCTCAGCTTGCTCGGCCTAGCGAGGATCTCGGCCGGGACCGACAGCTTCCCTATGTCGTGTATCAGGGAGGCGTAGCGGACGGCCTCGATCCTCTCCTTCGGGAGGCCCATCTCCCGGGCGATGGCGACGGCGAGCTGCGCGACGCGCATCTGGTGTCCGGCCGTGTACGGATCGCGGAGGTCGATCGCCGCTTCGAGCGCTTCGATCACGCTGTCGAGGGTCCGCCGCGTTTTGGCCAGGCTATCGACGAGGGCTTTCTCCGCGTTCACCCGCTTCGTGATGTCGGTGAACGCGGAGATGGTCCCGGCATAACGGTCTCCTTCCATCAGGGGGCTTGCGCTCAGGAACACCGGGAGTCTCTTCCCCGTCTTGGTCAACAGGGTCGTCTCGTAGCGGTCGCTGGCACCGGCCCGCCGCTCGGCCATCTTCGCCTCGATCGTGGAGCGCTCCTCCTCAGGGCTGAGGAAGGTCGACTTCTTCCCGACGAGCTCCTCGGCGGAGTACCCGAGCATCTCCGCCCCGGTCGGATTGATGTAGGTGATCGTTCCCGAGGCATCCTCGACCGCGATCCCCTCGTTGATCGTCGTCACGATCCGCTCGTTCAGGCCCCGGAGCCTTGCCGTTTCCTCCCCCAGGCGGAAGTTCTCGAGCGCCACCGCTCCTTCCGCTGCGAGCGCCTCGAGGAGCCTCCGGTCGGAGGGGGAGAAACCGTCTTTCGCCGGGCTCTCGGCATTGAGGACGCCGATCAGCCGCTCTTCGACCAGGAGAGGGATGCACAGCTTGCTTTTGGTCTCTCCAGTGCCCGGGAGGAAGATGGGATTCTTGGTGATGTCGGGGACGTAGATCGACTCCCGCGACCGCGCAGCCGCGGGGATGATCCCGCGCTCCGAGTCGAGCCGGAACTCCTCGTACTTCACCGGAACGGGGAGGGTGTATGCAGCTACCGAGAGGGTCTTCCTCTCCTCGTTGAACAGGTAGAGGGCGCAGTCTTCGATGCCGATCAGGTCCTTCGCCGCCTCGACGATCCTCCTCGCGATGCTCCTTCGGTCGCGCTTCAGGATGAGGGATCTGCCGAGCTTGTAGATCGCCTCCAGCCTCTCCTCTAAGACCCTCCGTTCGGTTATGTCGAGGATCTGGGCGACCGTCCTCACCCCTCCTGACGGATCGCGAATCACGGTCGAGCTGATCTCCACCCGGCGCTTCGTCCCGTCTCTTCTCAGGACGTTGAACTCGTAGCGGGCTGGGACGTCTTCCCCGGCCTGCCGGCGGCGGTAGCGCTCGGCCACGAGATCGCGGGACTCCTTGTCGAGGAACTCGCGGAAGTCGTGGCCGATCACTTCGACGCGTTCCCAGCCGAAGATCCGGGTGAGAGCCTCGTTTGTGTACACGATGCGGTAGTTCTTATCGATCATCATGATCCCGGCGTGCGAAGTCTCGACGATCGAGCGGAACCGCTCCTCGGATTCACGCCGGGCCGCTTCGAGCTCGAGACGGTAAAGAGCAAACCCGATGTCCCCCGCCAGTTCAGAGAACAGGTCTTGTTCCTCTTTTATCGTAGCGTACTCCCGTGGGACCTCTGCCGCGATCAGCCCGTACAACTTCCCCTCGTACTCCAGGCGGGCGGCCAACTTCCGGTGTTCGGGCGCTTTCCCGAGGAGGGGGCACTCGCCGCACTCGGACGCCGGATCCTCTATTAACACCACCCCGGGCCGTTCGAGGGCACGGCGGGCGCATTCGGATAGCATCCCAGCCTCGTGCATCCGCTCGAGGGATGTGGCGTCATCGCCGAGGCCGGCGTGATAGAACGCGTTCGGCTTCTTCCCGTCAAGGAGGACAATCCAAGCGCTCCGGTACCCGCGGGTTTCGACGAGGGTCTCGCATGCTCTCCGGAGGAGGCGGCCCTGTTCCTTCTCTTTTGTGATCAGCTGATTGATCCGGCGAATCCCTGTTAGGAGGCTGTTCAGGCGCTCGAGAAACTCGCGGGTCGCGATCTCGTCCGTTATCTCCGTCGCGTTTCCGAGGATTCCTGTTGTCTTACCCCTCTCGTCGGAGAGGGCGACCTTCGTTGCGATGAACGCCCGCTTGCGGCCGTCGATGGTCAGCCGATCGATTGTCCGTGTCGTCTCCCCCGTCTTGAGGATCTTCGTATCTCCGGCGCGGAGGAACTTCGCCTCCTCCCCCGGGAAGAGGTCGGCGTCGGTCCTTCCGAGGATCCGGTCGAGGGGGAGTCGTAAAACCCGAGCTAAGGCGGGATTTGCCAGGATGTAGCGGCCCTTCCGATCCTTGACGAAGATAATCGAGTCGGCCGCCTCAAGGAGGGCATGGAGGAGGCCCTCCGTTCCAGCGGCCTTGGCTATCAGGCCTTTGAGCGGCTCTGCGTCCGGTAAGAAAAGGCGTTCCCGCTTTCCCCGTGTCATGCGATTCCCGATATAGGTAACTTAACACATAAGGATTTAAATTGCTAACCATCAGTTGTCGCGGTCATTCCTCCTTGGGAGAGCGAACGTCAAGCACAGCCGGAAAGCTCAAACGTTACGCGAAAGTGAATCCCCCTTTGAAGGCGGCGAGGCAGGCATCGACCACGTCCGGATCGTAGAGCTTCCCTTTGCTCTTCCTGATCTCGTCCAGGGCGGCATCGATCCCGAGGGCGGGCCGGTACGGGCGGTGCGAGCTCATCGCCTCGACCACGTCCGCGACCGCGAGGATCCGCGCCTCGAGGACGAGCTCTTCACCCTTAAGTCCCTGCGGATAACCGGAGCCGTCGAGCCTCTCGTGGTGCTGGAGGACGATGTCGGCCACCGGCCACGGGAAGTCGATCCCTTTGAGGATCTCGTAGGCCTGCTGCGGATGAAACTTGATCAGGGCGGACTCCGTATCCGTCAACGCCGACGGTTTGGCGAGGATCTCGGCGGGAACGGCGAGCTTCCCGATGTCGTGAACAAGGGCAGCGTAGCGGATCGCCTCGACCTTGTCGGTGGGAAGTCCCATCTCCTCCGCGATTGCGACCGCCAGCTCCCCCACCCGCTGCTGGTGCCCGGCGGTGTAGGGATCCCGCAGCTCGATCGCCGCCCCCAACGCCTCGATGATCCCCTCCAGCGTCCTTTGCAGCCTTTCGTAGCTCTCCTTCAGAACCTCCTCCGCCGCCATCCGTTCGGTGATATCGCGGATAATGGCGGTGGAGAACATCTCATCCCCGACCTTCCAAGCGGCGCAGGAGAACTCGGCCGGGAACTCGCTCCCGTCCTTCCGCAGCCCGGTTTGGATCACCCGCCCTCTTATCCCGGTGACCTCCCCCGTATTCCGTCGTTGTTCCATCCGCTTCAAGAAGACCCTCCGGAAGCGCTCCGGCATGAGCAGGGCGATGGAACGGCCGACTATCTCCTCGGCGGTGTAACCAAAGATCTCCTGAGCCGCCTTGTTCCAAAAGACGACCTTCCCTTCCCCGTCCCCGATGACGATGGCATCGGCCGCGGACTCGGCCACGGAGCGGAACTGCTCCTCGGAACGCCGCAGTGATGTGAACAGCCGCGCGTTCTCCAGGGCGACGGCTGCTGCGGCCGCCAGGGTCTCCAGGAGCCGTTGGTCTCCGCCGGTGAAGGCGTCTTGGCGCGGGCCTTCGGCGTTGAGCACTCCGATGACCCGCCCCCGCAACTTGAGCGGGATACAGACCTCGGAGCGGCTGTTCGCCTTCCCGAGCAGGTAGCGCGGGTCGTGTGAGACATCCGGCAGATAGATCGTCTCCCCGGAGCGGGCGGCAGCGGCTATGATCCCGCGCTCGGAATCGAGCGGCAACTCCCGCAGCTCGTCCGGAACCTCACGCAGACACGCCTTGAGCGAGAGCCGGTCCCCACCCTCGTTCACCAGGTATAGGCTGCAATCCTCCATGCCGAGGAGCTCGCGCGCCGCCTCCACCGTCGCCTGGGCGATCTTCTGCTCGTCCTGCAAGAGGACGAGCTTCCGTCCCAGAGCACGGATGGCGGACAGTCTCCTCTGCAGCTCCACCTGCGCGGTGATGTCCCGGGCGATCCCGAGGAAGCCGATGATCTTTCCATCCTTACGGAGAGGAGCGGAGTTGGCCGCTATCCAGAATCGCTGTCCGTTCTTGCCGACCACCTCGTACTCTCCGATTTCGTGCAGCGCCTCCCCGGAGAGGACCCGCTCGACCCGCGGCGCAAGGCGGTGTAGGGATTCGGGAGCGATCACGTCCCGTACGTTCATCCTGAGGAACTCCTCCTCCGAGTAGCCAAGGCGTTCCACCATCACGCGGTTCACCGAGAGGAAGCGGCCGCGTGAGTCGACGCTGAAGATGGCATCCGGGCTCGTCTCGATGATCAAGCGCATCTGCTCTTCCGACTCCCGCAGGGATGCTTCAAGCTTCTTGCGGACGGTGATGTCGGTGTAATGCTCCACGCGCCCCCCGGCGTAGCGCCCGGAGCGAACCGGCTGGCTCCAGTGTTCGAGCCAGCGCTCTTCCCGTCCCGGGCCGGGCAGCACGTGACATTCGAAGTGCTGGACATAGGTGTTGCCCTCATACGAAGATAGGACCTTCTCCGCAAAACCGTCCGGATCCTCAAATATGTCCTTGATCCGGGTGCGGATCAGCTCCCGCTTGTCCCTGCCGAGCACCTCCTCCCGCCGCAGGCCGAAGTAGCGCTCCAAGGCGCGGTTTATCCAGACGACCCCGAAGTCAGAATCGAGGATGAAGACCCCCACCGAGGAGCTGTCCAGCACGTCCTCGATCAGGGAGCGATACTTCGCCTCGCTCTCCCTTAACTTCTCCTCCGCTTGCACCCGGTCGGTGATATCGAGGATCTGGGCGATCGTCCTCATCCCTCCTGACGGGTCGCGGATGGCGGTGGCGCTTATTTCCACCCGCCTCTTCTTGCCGTCCTTTCGCACCACATTGAACTCGTAGCGGGACGGGACCTCCTCCCCGGCCTGACGGCGGCGGTAGCGCTCGGCCACGAGATCGCGGGACTCCTCGTCGAGGAACTCGCGGAAGTCGTGGCCGATGGCGTCCTCACGCTCCCAGCCGAAGATCCGGGTGAGCGGCTCGTTTACGTAAAGGATGCGGTAATCTTCATCGAGCATCAGTATTCCTGCGTGCGCGCCCTCGAGGATCGAGCGGAAAAGCGCCTCTGACCTCATCGTTCGCTGAAGGAGGCGGACGTTGGCGATCGCAACGCTGAGGGCGCTCGCCAGCCGCTGGAACCTCTCCAGATCTTCGCTCCCGAGTTCCACCTTGCTCCCGACATCGATCACTCCGACGATCTCGTCGCCGGCGATTAGCGGCGCGGTAAGGACGGACCGATAGCCGAGGAGGCGAGCGATCGCCGGGACGAGCTTCCGCAGGGCAGGGTGATCGCCCGCCAACTCCCCGACCAGCCCGGCGATCTCCTCCGGCGTTGCAAGGAGGAACGCGCTCCGCTCGTGGATCGTTTGCCAATAATGGCCCCCCTCGATCACGGGAACGCGGAGCCCCCGCACCTCGAACCCGACTAGCTTCTCGATCTTGCGGGTGAGGCTTTCCGGAAGACTCCAGTTTTGCGGGATGAGATGCTGCTTGTCGTTCTCGAGGAAGTAGACGGTGGCGGCATACCCGGAGAACAGGGATTTTGCCCCCTCGGCAGCCAGGTGGATCACGCCGGCGAGGTCCTCGCCGCGCGATACCGCTGCGTAGATCCGGGTGAGTAGCTCTAGCTCGGTCATCGTCCCCCTATAATTATCGTTTTATATAAACAACCAATATGTTATCAGTTCGCGAGGCCGAAAACGAACCATCGGTCCGGGACGTTGAGAAATACCCCTGGAACGGGATCCTGCGCGTAGACGCTAGATCATCCCGGCCGGCGAGCGTTCCATGATACGGCTAGGGAAGATCGAGGCTCCTTTGCAACGCGCGGTTCACTTCTTCCATCCTCTCCTTTGCCAAGCGTCCGAGTTTCTTTACCAGCCGTTCCTTGTCGATGGTGCGGATCTGTTCAAGAAGAATGATGGAATCCCTGGGAAGTCCGCTTTCTTCCGCGCTAACCGTGACGTGGACCGGCATCCGCCTCTTTGTCCGTGAGGTGATGGCAGCAACGATGGTCGTGCTGGAATGCTCGTTTCCGACGTCGTTCTGGATGACCAGCACCGGCCGGAGCCCACCCTGTTCATGCCCGCGCACCGGGCTAAGGTCGGCAAGGTAGATATCACCCCTTGTGACCATAATCGGCCCACACTTCGTTGACGACGGGTTCCGATTCCTCGGCCAACTCGCGGTTCAAAGCGGCCATCTCTTGGTAGCCTTCGATCATCTCCTGCCGTTCCTTCTCCTTGATGTAGTGCGTCAGTGCTTCCTTGATGACGCGGCTGCGGGGTTTCTTCTCCATCTGCGCCGTCTCATCGGTCAGACGCACCAAGTCAGCGGGAAGGCTTATCGTCAATTTCACCGTATTCCCCATCGCCGTACCTCCAAACCATAACTTTGTTCATACTAATAGTACGGCTAGTCGGTACGAACATCAATGTCTGTCGGTTGGTAACGCGCCCGCGCTCAATCGGTCATCTGTAGGGATGCGTCCTCGGAGGAGAACCGCTCTTTAATGGCTAGGATCTCGGCGGTGATCGAGAAGAATGCGTCTACGACTTGGGGATCGAAATGGGTTCCCCGCCCTTCCTGGATGATCGAAAACGACTTCTCGATCGAGAACGGTTCCTTGTACGGCCTCTTTGAAGTGAGGGCGTCGAACACGTCGGCGATGGCGGTGATCCGTCCGGCGATCGGGATCTCCTCGCCTCTTAGCCCATGGGGATAGCCGGTGCCGTCCCATTTCTCATGGTGGGTGAGTGCGATCGTCTCGCCGAGCTTGATGTACACGGCGCTGGAGCGTTCGAGGATGCGCCCACCGATCGCGGTGTGCTGTTTCATGATCTCCCACTCGTCCTGGTCGAGCTTCCCTGGCTTTAAGAGGATCCGGTCGGGGATCCCGATCTTCCCGATATCGTGCATGGGGGCAGCGTAGAGGATCGACTCGGCCTCATCTTCGGGAAGGCCAATCTCGCGGGCGACGGCGGCGGAGTAGTGGCTCATCCGCATGATGTGCGCACCTGTCTCTTCATCCTTGTACTCAGCGGCTCGGGAGAGGCGGTAGATCGTCTCCAAGGATGTTGCTTTGATCTCTTGAAACGCGCTCTGCAGTTCCTGCGTCCGTTTTGCGACCTCGATCTCGAGCTCCCCCTGGTAATCACGCATGTGGTCGTTGTATGCCTTTACCTTGAGGAGCGTGTGCACGCGGGCGCGGAGCTCGGTCTTGTCGATCGGCTTGGTGAGGAAGTCATCGGCTCCGGCTTCGAGTGCCTTGACGCGGGCCTCTACGTCGTGAAGCGCCGTCACCATGACGATGGGGACGATTTGAGTGACTTCATCTTGCTTGAGCCGCGCTGCGACCTCGAACCCGTCGAGCACCGGCATCATGACGTCGAGCAGGATCAGATCTGGTGGAGACTCTGCCGCTTTCACGAGCCCCTCCTCGCCATTCCGGGCGAGGTCAACAGCGTACCCCAACGGGGCGAGGAGGGCCTCCATCAGACGCAGGTTCCGATCCTCATCGTCGACGACCAGGATCCGCGGGCGCTTGTCCGTCATCATTCCTCCTCGTGCAGATGAAACCGCACTCTGTCCAACAGCATATGGATATCCACCGGCTTGGCGAGGAAGTCGTCGAAGCCCTGCTGAAGAAGGCGTTCTTCGTCCCCGCGCATGGCATAGGCGGTGACGGCGATGATCGGGATTCCCTTAGTTTTGGGATCGGTTTTCAACGCCCTCATTGCCGCGACTCCGTTTAGCCGGGGGAGCTTGATGTCCATCAGGACCAGATCAGGAGTCCTCTCCTTTGCCAGTTTGACGCCCTGCTCGCCGTCTGCTGCCGTGATGGTCGCGTACCCGGAGGCTTGAAGAAGGTCGGAGGTCAGCTTCAATCCCCGGTGATCATCGTCCACGATTAGAATGAGCTTCCTCTTCATTTCTCAAAGCGTTTCGGCTTGTTTCCCAAGGCTATCCATCAATTCCTCGACCGTCTCGCCGTCCGTGGGGAACGCCGCTTTGAGCCAATGCAGCTCCGTGTCTGTGACTAGCTTTTTCATCTTCGATAGTATGCGATCGCTGGCGATCTTCGCTTGCTCCCTTCCGATTTCGGGAAAGATCAAACAGACGTTCCCTTCCGCGTCAAGCCCGCAAAAATCGTATCTTCGCGACTCCTTCTTTGCGAGATCCTTGAGCAGTTGCTCCCTCCCAGACAGGGCTCCGGGAGCGCCGCGTAGCTGACAGATGGTGAATACCCCTCCGTACCTTCGCGCTCGCTCGATCGCTCCTTCCAATCGCTCCAAGAAAGCTACGGTTTCCGGTGAAGGGAACCTCCATCCCTCCTTGAGATAAAGCGGGAGTGTGAAGTAGAAGTGGCTTCCCTTCCCCAGCCCTTCGCTTTCCACCCCGATCATTCCCCCGTGCATCTCGACGATCCGCTTGCTGATCGCAAGCCCGAGTCCGGTCCCGGGTGGTTTCCCCTCCTTCTTGCCGGCTTGGTAGAACTCGTCAAAGATCCGGGCTTGATCCTCCGGGGCGATCCCGATCCCGGTGTCGGAGACGCTGATCAAGAGTTCCTCCTCTTGTTTGCTTGCCTCTACCGTGATCGCCCCGCCGTCGGGGGTGAACTTGGCTGCATTCGAAAGGAGGTTCAGCATAACCTGCTTCAACTTACGGGCGTCGGCGGTGACCACGAGGTCATCGAGTTCGGCGGAGATGTTCAACGCGAGAGAGATTCCGTGTGCCCGGGCCTTCTCCCTGATTAAAACGAGGGACCCTTCTAGGAGTTCTTTGATCATTACCGGTAAGGGCTCAAGCTCCATCCTCTCCGCCTCGATCTTGGAGAGGTCGAGAATGTCGTTTATCAGCGAAAGGAGGTGCTTGCCGCTCTCCAGGATGTCGTTCATGTATTCCGCTTGCTTGTCCGTGAGGGCTCCGAAGTATTCGTCTTGGAGGACCTGAGAGAATCCGATGATCGCGTTAAGCGGCGTGCGTAGCTCGTGGGACATGTTCATTAGGAACTGAGATTTCGCTTGGTTGGCCGCTTCGGCGGTCTCCTTCTCCACGCGAAGAGCCTCCATTTTTCGACGGTGGGTGATGTCCTCACATATCACTACGTAGTAGAGGACACGACCGTGGCTATCCTTTATCAGCCGCGCGGATTTGGAAACCCAAACCTTCTCTCCCTCTCGGCGGCGAAGGGGTGTTTCGAAGTCCGTAACGACTTCATTCTCTTTCAGCTCACGGAGGAACTGTCTCTGCCGAGCGGGATAAACATAGAGTTCTCGGGTGTTCTTGACGCTGTCGATGAATTCCTGAGGGGAATCGTACCCGAGGGTTTGGGCCATGGCCGGGTTGGCGAGGAGGAGCTTCCCGTCGTGGGTCGCTTGGTAGATCCCCTCCGCGGCGTTCTCGAAGATACCCTGGTAGCGCTTTTCGGCCTCCTCGATCGCCGCGAACATCCGAGAACTCTTGATAGCGATCGCTGCCTGTCCGGCTAGCGTCTCGAAAAAATCGACATCCTCGGGGGAGAACTGCGTCGGTTTTATGGTTGTGATGTGCAGGATGCCGATCGTCTCACCATCGGCAACGAGCGGTACCCCGAGGTAGGAGACCAATCCATATTTGCGAATCAATTCTTGGTTGAGTTGAGCACGTGGATCCTGAGAGAGATCGGGGATGATCACTGGTTCCTGGCGTTTCACGAACCAGCGCAGGAAGCTTTCGGAGAGTTCGAACGCTTTTTCATGAACGATTGTCCCGTTCGGAAGCCGCATCGCCTGAACCCGGATCCGCTCGCCATTGAACAGGCTGATCGCCGCTGCGTCCGCGCCGAGCTTCGGCGGGATGTGTTTTAACACAATCTCCGTGATCCCCTCTATCGAGAGGCGAGAGATGATCGCCCGGTCGATCTCCCGCAAGATCTCGAGCCGTATCAGTCGCTCAGTCGCATGCTGGAACTGGTAGGCGTGGTCGATCGCTAAAGCGAGATACTCCCCCATTCCCCGCAGAGAGCGGACCTCCACCTCATTCAACGCCTCGTACCGGTGACAGGCGATCAGCAACACCCCGATCAGCTCTGTGCCGCCCTCCTTCTCAACAGTGAGGGGAAAGGATCCGAGGGCTTGGATCCCGGCCGCTTTCATGAAGTCGGGGATGGCCCCTGCTTCGCTCAGACGTTCATGCGCCACAAGCGGTTCATTATGATTTTTGAGTAGCGGAAACTCGCCCGGGGCAAGGGTGGAAATCCGCGCACGCACGTCATCGGCGATTCCCCGCCACTTCCGCAGCACGAACTCGTCTTTCCCCTCCCGCAGGTAGACCCCGCCCATCTCGACCTTGAGGAAGGACGTGGTCTCCTCCAGGATGGTTTCAAGACGCTGATCGAGGTCAAAAGAGTGGAGAATAGATTCAATGGTGCGGGTTCTCGTAGTGAGTTCCCGTTGCTGTTCGAACAGCGCCCGTTCGGTCTGCTCGTGCAGCTTCCGTTCGCGCACTTCATGCAGGGCGTTTGAGATGTGGTGAGCGAGGGTCTCTACCGTGGGGATGAACTCCTCCGCCAGCTTCGGTGCGCTTACCCCAAGGACAGCGATGACCTTGTCTTGGGTACGAATTGGGGTAAGGATTGTGGTTTCCCCCCTGTAACCCAAGGTTTTTGCGATCATGGGGGCAGCCGGTCCGGGAAACAACTCACGGATGATTTCCTCAACCGCGGTGTAGGTGCTTTCCCCTGTTTCGAGCACCCGGCGGTAGACCGTCGAACGGGATAAGTCAAGTTTGTGGTCGGGTAGGGTCAGCCCGGTCAGCTTTTCCGCTTTCTCAACGATCTTGGGTGGATGCGACGTTGCCGCGATCTCCAACTTGGTGCCGTCCTCCGTCAATCGAACGATGGACGCTGAATACCGCCCCGAGCGGCCAAACTCGTCGCACACCGTCTGGTAAATCGCGTCCTCGCTCGGGAGAGAGTGAAGCTTTGTGGATACGCGCTCTACGAACCGGATCAACTTGAGGAGTTCGTCAACCGACCGGTCCGAAGGGGCGCGCCTAACCATCATCTTTTGATTTCTTGTCGGCGTACATCCGCTCATCCGCCTCTGCGAGGATCTGCTCGATCGGCTTCTTACTCTCTGGGTTCCAGTGCGCGGCACCGATGGAGAGGGTGACGGGGAACGGGATCAGCTCGTTCGTCTTGTTCCGCTCGGCGACCGCATTTCTGATTCGCTCTGCCACTGCCTCTGTTTCGCCATCCGTCTCGAGGAGCATGATGAGGAACTCGTCCCCGCCGTAACGGACGACGATGTCGCTCTCGCGGACCTGGTCGATGAGGAGTTCGGCCACCGCCTTTAGGACCCGGTCCCCTATCTGGTGGCCGAACCGGTCGTTTATCTCCTTGAACCGATCGACGTCGATCATCAGAAACCCGATCGGGTGGTCGTAGCGGCGGGAGCGGACGAATTCCTGCTCGACCACCTCGTTGAAGTAGCGGCGGGTGTGGACTCCGGTGAGCGGGGCCCCCCTCGCCTGCTCCCGCAGCCCGTTCTGCAGGCGGGGCCGGGGGGTCG